>JALYTI010000227.1 GCA_030854375.1 Acidobacteriota bacterium
CCTGAGCATTCGCCAGTCTCAGCGCATCGTCAAGCGTAATGGGATTTACCGGCTGATTTGCGGGTGCACTTTGGCCCGGTGGAGATGCAGGCGCGGGCGATGGAGCGTTCGACGGGACGGTAAAAACAGGAGCTGGCCCAGGTAACTTCGGTGTCAAAAACGGCGTCGGTTGCGGCGACACCCTCGGTTGTGGTGACGGACCACTCTGCGAAGGAGACGGTAACGGTGATGGACCAGGCGCACTGGGTGGTGGAGTAGGAGCGGCTTGCGGAGGTCTGTTCGGCTTAGGAGACTGCGCCGGCTGAGATGTGGTGTTTTTCTTTGAAGCAGGTTGCTGTGAGGGTCGCTGCTGCCCGCGCGTGGCATATTGAAAGGCATGGCCCGTAGCCAAAGCAACTCCCACCCACAACGAAGCCTTCAACAAGAGTTTGAAAGCGCGGTTTAGGTCCGGCCGATACAAGTAGGTCAAACGTTTCATCGCAGGACTAGCCATCCACGAGTTGAATCTTTTGAAAACGGAGTTTCGGAGTTTAACATCCGCGCTCAGGTTCTTTAAGACGAAGGACGGGGACCTTCGAATCGCGCCCCCGTCGCTTTCTATTTTGCTGGTACCCCGAAACGATGCAACACACTCGTCTAGTGTTTCGCTCGCTTCTCCTTCTTCTTTTCGGCTGCTTCCTGCTTCTTGTTCTCGTGCTCAACACGTACGATTTTTCCGTTTATCGCGCTGACCTGCACCTCGTCGATGGTGCCCTTCGAGTTGCGAATATCAAACGAGTAAACCAACTTGCCGTGTTCGCGCTCGAGTTCGCCGCTTTCGACGGTGCCCGGCGCGCGCTTGAGAGCGATTTCCTGCGCTTTCTCCTTCGTAATCTTGGCCTGGCGCGCAAGTTTGGCTTCATTGGCAGCCTCTCCTTGCTCGTTTTCCTGTACTTTCGCACCGACCGGTGACGCCTTCGCCATAACCAATGAACCGCCGGTTAATAGGGCCGACATAAATATTGCCAGCATAAATTTCTCTTTCATATATCTTCTCCTCATTGCTAAATCCTGCAGTTTTGAGTTGGGCAGGCAGCAGTCCGCGCTTATCTGCCACTCTTGTGATGCCACTTTACATTCTCGAAGATTACGGGAGGATTAACTTTGGAGGAGACGGAAATTTTGTCGGAGAGGCGGAAGTTCGCTGGTTTATGTTGAATTCGGAAGTGAAATGATGAATGTAGTGCCGGCGTCGTCCGAGTGGTCCAGCATTATTCGCCCGCCATGCAGTTCCGCCGCCCACCTGGCAATTGAAAGTCCCAGCCCGGCGCCGCTGCCGTTCAGCGACTCGTCTCGAGAACGGGCCTTATCGACGCGGAAGAAACGATCGAAGATGTATGGTTGCGCTTCGACGGGGATACCGTGGCCCGTGTCACTGATAATAACTTCGCAATGGTCGCGATTCTCCTTCAGGCTGACGCGCACCTGACCACGCTCCGGCGTGTACTTAATGGCATTGTTAAGAAGGTTAAGAAACATTCTCCGGACGAGTGGCTCGTCGCCGCGAAACGCAATTTCTTTCTCAGGCGGCTCGTAAAAGATCTCAAGGCGCTTTTTAGCCGCCAGCGAACGCACGGAGCGAACGCACTCGTTCACGCTTTCGTCGAGATAGAAATCCGTGAGCACGAGCGGATACTCTCCCGCGTCGGCTCGAGCAAGTATGAACAGATCCTCGACCATGCGCGTTAAGCGCTGCCCTTCATCGTTTACGATCGCGAGCGACTCGCGATATTCCTTTTCGCCCCTTGTCGGTTGAGACAGTGTTACTTCCGATTCTCCGCGGATGACCGCAACAGGTGTGCGTAACTCGTGTGACGCGTCAGCCATAAAACGCTTCTGTTGGGCGAATGATTCGTCCAGTCGAACTAGTAAGTCGTTGAAGATAATTGCCAGCCGGCCTAACTCCTGATTGTTTGGTGGTACAGGTATTCGCTCGTTGAGATTAGAAGCGCCGATTTGCGCCGCTTGTTCTCCCATGGTAACTACGGGCTCGAGACTCTTTCGGGCAAGAAAATATCCACCCAAACTTGCGAGCAGGAGCGCCACGGGAATCGCTACAAAAAAAGCTTTGCGCGCTTGTGACAGTGCCTTCTCCTGATCGTGCAAGGGGTTTGCCACGACAAACAGATAGTTTCGTCGCGCTGCCGGCGCGGCGATTGCCAACACCCGAATCGCTCTTTCGGAATCGAAAAGCGTCGCCTGCGCTCGTCCCGCGCGAGCGGCTGAGTCCAACAGGTGCGCTAGCTGAGGTTGAGCTGCAGGCAGTGTGAACCATCTGTTTCCCAGCGGCAGGTCCTCACTTGTATCTGAAGCTACTACCACATTGCGCCGTTCGTCGTAGACAATTATCTGACGGTCTCTGAAGTGAAATCCGCGCGAGGCCTCGATGACCGCATCGTCGGGCTGGTTCCCGTCACCGAGTTCACTGTTGAGATCTGCAATAAAAGAATTGGCTGTATCTAAAAGTGAGTCGTCGGTGCGTTGACGCGCCGCTCGCGCCAGGTAGGAGTAGGTGGAAACGGCAAAAATAATAAGCACCAGGGCCAGGACGGCTGTGTACCAAAACGTGAGCCGGGCTCGCATTGAGCTGAACAGCGTGGCTCTTATGCGGCTAATCGCGCTCATGAGGCTGGTCCCAAATGGTGGGAGGCCTTCTCTGCTGGAGCATCAGCGACTTGTTCCAGCGATGCCAGCATGTAGCCTGCGCCGCGCCTGGTATGAATAAGTTTCTGGGAAAATCCGTCATCTACCTTTCGTCTCAGGCGATTGATATGCACGTCGATTAGATTGGTGAGCGGATCAAAATTTTCGTCCCAGACATGCTCTGCAATTTCGGCTCGACTTACCACCCTGCCTTGTTCACGCGCTAGATATTCAAGCAAGGCATATTCTTTACTGGTGAGTGATAGTTCACGTCCTCCCCGGGTCGCTCTTTGAGCGCGCGTATCCAGCGATAAATCGGCAATGAGGATTGACGCAGGACGGATTGCGCGACCTCTGCGAAGCAAGGCTCGTAACCTGGCCAGCAATTCAGTGACGGCAAATGGCTTGGTGAGGTAATCATCAGCACCGCTATCGAGACCTGTAATTCGATCCTGTACCGTATCGCGAGCTGTTAACATGATCACGGGCACGGCGATGCCGGCAGAACGCAAGTCGCGACAAACGTGGAAGCCATCGCGACCGGGGATCATCACATCGAGAATCACAGCGTCGTAGTCATTGACCGATAGTTTGTAAATGGCATCCTCGCCATCACCCGTTACATCGACGGCGTACGACTGCTCACGCAAGCCCTTCGTGACAAAGCGCGCTATCCGTCGGTCGTCTTCAACTAGCAGAATCCTCATTGGATTAGTATCACCTGTCGTGACGGATGGGTTCCTCGCGCTGAAGGCGCGAAATGCAATAGCCAGGGGCAAGCGAAGCGACGCCCTGGATCAGCAGCCCCTAATTCATCAAAGCCCTGAAGGGGCGACATATTCCGCGCCTTCAGCGCTTCAAATAATGTAGATCAATATGTACCTGGGCCGACGGCCCAGGCTTTTACATTCCGCGCCTTTGGCGCTTCGGAAAAAACCACCTGCCCACTGCTCACCGCCCGTCATTAAAAACTCCACCCCAACATCGCTCCGTAAACGCGCGCTCGTGGGTAATAGAGCGGAGCGATGCGCGGAAACAGTTTAGAGGACATCACGTCGCGGCGGTCCTGTTTCTCATTCAATGCGTCGAGCGCAGAAACGTGGTGCTTGTGATAAACATAACGACCGATACCATAGCCCATTGCGCTGCCCACAAGTACGTCAGAAAGGAAATGATTCCGTCCGGTATAGCGGGACAGGCTTACCGCGGTTGCGAGGCCGTACGCGCCAACCTGGACGAGCGGACGGTCGTGCCCATATTCCTGCGCAATGACCGTGGCGACTGACCAGGCGCTGATTGCGTGACCTGAGGGAAACGAGCTACCCCCATCGAAGAACTCTCCGCTCGAGTGATCCACCGGGGGCCGCTGCCGTTGTGAAATTGCCTTTAGCGCCTCTACCACGATCGTACTGTCGATCAACGCTTCAGTTGCAAGTACACCTGTCTCACGCGCGCGTGCGTTGTGCGTGGTTCGGCCTACTAGATAAAAACCCGCTGCGATTCCTCCAGTAGTATAGATTGCGCCAAGCCGGCTCACGTTTTTGCTAATTCGCAGCCGGCGGAAGTTATCTCCATTTTCAACCAGCGCGCCTGAAGTGTGTCTATCTGTAGCAATCAATGCGGCCGTGGACAGTATTAGCGGGATTCCCCATTTCGCGTCGCCACGATTTAAGTGAAATGGCGAGGTCCAAATCCCACGCTGGTCGCGCAGGATATTCGCGAAGAAGTTCTTTTCCGGATTCGGTTTCGCTGCGGGTTTTGACCGCGAGGATGGTTGCGAGGGAACTTTGACCGGAGGTGTTTGCGCCAGACTGCCACTTGAAACAATTAGAGTAACGGCAAACATGAAGGCCGTTAGCGACGCTGGTCGCTTGAACGAATGAAAATTCATGGCTTTCCTCTGCGAATGAATTCTACTGCGCGGACGAATTCTTTGCTGTGCGAATGAATTTAAGGGGATTGTGGCCAATTATCTGCCTTTGCCACGCAATAGACAACGGGAGTGGCGTAGCCTGGGAGTGAGGGAGTGCGGCCGGCGATTGCTTATCGCTACTGATTGCCGATCGCTGGTTATCGTCGGCTTTGCACAAAAACGTCGAAACAGTCGCGGCTCGGCCGCCTCCTTTGCGGTAAGCCTACGGCTTACCGGAAAGGCTTTTTTCTACGAGGCTATGCCTCGGCGTTGGGTTTCGGTGTGCAATAGCAAGAGGTTGAGGCGGAGCCTTAACAAATTTCACGGTTTCGGTAAGCTGGAGGCTTACCGCAAAGAAAGCGGCAGAGC
>JALYTI010000228.1 GCA_030854375.1 Acidobacteriota bacterium
GCCTCGGAATGGATACTGAAGATCACCGGGCCGTCGGCATCGCGTCAACAAAAGGATTGCTGAAGTTTTTGCTTGACTGAACAAGGAAAAAAGCGCCGTCCGCTAGCCGGTGGTCTTACTATCATTGACATCCCGGAGTGTGATGAGGTCAGTACCACCACGCGGTAGCGGGTGGGTCTCTTGATTGCCGATTGTCAATTGCCGATTTCTCGATTAGGGGCTGGCGATGAAAAACTCCGGAACCCACCCGCTACCGCGTGGTGGTACTGACCTCATCACACTCCGCGATCGCAAGACTACCCGGCCCACGCGTTGTATTAAGTGCAGCCTCCAAGATGCCTGGAGAACTAATTCAACGTTCTTTTTACTAAACTCATGAAGTCTTCAATATCCTCTTCGGTAGTGTCGAAGGATGTCATGAATCTCACTTCCGACGTTTCCTCATTCCAAACGTAGAAGAAATACTCTTTCTGGAGTAGTGCGACATATTCCTCCGGCACAAGCGCAAACACTCCGTTTGCCTCCACCTTCTGCGTGATCTTTATTTGCGGAATTTTCCTGAGTTCGCTTGCCAGCAGCTGGGCCATTTGATTTGCATGCTCGGCATTTTGGCGCCAGAGATCGTCAGACAATAAGGATTCAAATTGAGCCGAAATGAATCGCATCTTTGACGGAAGGTGCGTGCCCTGTTTGCGCGTGTACTTAAAATCCTTTGCCAGCTCCTTGTCAAAGAAAACTACTGCCTCGCCATACATCATCCCATTCTTGGCACCGCCAAAGGACAGAATATCGACCCCGGCGTCTCGCGTTATCGCGCTGAATTTGACCCCCAGGCTCGCAGCGGCGTTCGCGACGCGCGCGCCATCCATATGCAGCAACATGTCATTGTCATGAGCAAAGTCTGAAAGCTTCTTCAACTCATCTGGTGTGTAGACTGTGCCCATTTCCGTGGCTTGCGAAATTGAAACAACCCGGGGTTGAACGTGGTGTTCAAAACCAACGCCATGAAGGAATGGTTTGAACTGCTCGCTTCTTATTTTGCCGTCGCCTGTTGTTACCGAAAGGAGTTTACAGCCGGTGAATTTCTCCGGCGCGCCGCATTCGTCGACATTGATGTGCGCTGTCTCTGCACAGATGATTGCGTGGTGCGACTGCGTTACGGCTTTCAAGCCCAACACATTGGCTCCCGTGCCGCCGAACACGAAAAAGACTTCCACATCCTTCCCAAAGTGGTCCCGGAACTTCTCAACCGCGCGGGCGGTGTACGGATCGTCTCCGTAGGCAATCACATGGCCATCGTTAGCAGAAGCAATCGCCTCCATCACCTTCGGATGTACGCCGGCATTATTGTCGCTGGCAAAACTGCGCCTTGTGTTTCTTACCTTAGACATTTTTGAAGGGCTCGTTGCGTTAAGACTAACACGAGCTGAGACTACGATTTCTTGAAATCCTTTACTATCTCGCGCGCGGCGTTGCTCCCCGGTCCTCCCGTTACACCACCACCCGGATGGGCACCGGCTCCGCACAAATAAAGTCCCTTAATCGGGGTTCGATACTGGGCCCAACCGATGATTGGTCGAAACGTAAAAAACTGATCCAGCGATTGTTCACCGTGATGGATATGACCGCCACTTAATCCGTAAGTCTGTTCGAGATCAAGAGGAGTGATTACCTGGCGAGCAACAATCAGCTCCGCCAGGTTTGGCGCATAATTAGCTAATCCTTTAACAACCGTATCGGCGAATTCTTCCCGGCGCGAATTCCAATCGCCCTCTTTCAATTTATACGGAGCGTACTGAACATAAACTGACATCACTTGAGCGCCGCCCGGAGCAAGACCGGGATCGGACAAAGACGGTATTGTAATATCCATATAGGGTTGCCTCGAGTAATCGCCATACTTTGCAGCATCGAAGGCGCGTTCGAGATAGTCGATCTCCGGCCCAATATGAATTCGACCGGAAAGTTTCTCTTTCGCATCCTGAGTCTCAAGCCCTGAGAAGGATGGCAGGGCAGATAGTGCCAGGTTGATCTTCGCCGAAATTCCAGTTGCTCGATAGTTACGGATCTTTAGGAGAAAGTTTGGATCGAGATCTACGGGATCGACCAGTTTCAGAAATGTAGTGCGCGGGTCGGCATTGGAAACAATCGCGCGCGCTGAGATCTGGTCGCCGCTCTTGAGTATGACCCGCGCTGCTTTGCCATCGAGCACCTCCACTCTTTCAACTTGCGCAGAAGTCTTTATTTCAACTCCTAAAGTCTGCGCCGCTTTGGCTAAAGCTTGCGTGAGCGCGCCCATTCCCCCTTTTACGAAAGAAGCCGGCGCAATAGCGCTACCACTCATCGCAGCTTGCCAGAGGAGCCCTGTGCTTGTGCCCGCGGACCATGGGCCGGCAAATGCACCGAAGATACCCCGAGCTGCCACCGTCGCCCGCAAGAGTTCAGTTTCAAACCATTCGGCCACCAGGTCAGCAACTGCCATCGGCGCCCACCGAAGCAGGCGATAAGCGTCCTTCTTTCCTAGACCTCGAAATGACAAACCCAGTTTGCCGAAACTCCAGAGTTCGGCTGCCGAGAGATGTTCTATCGCAGGCGGCGTCGTAGTCAGCAGCGGAGCCAACACCTTGCCAATCCGCGCGAAACTTCGCTCGAATTCGGGGTAGTTCTTCGCGTCGCTCACCGAAAACTTTTCTATTTCACTACTGGTTCGAGTTGCGTCCTGATAAATACAAACTGAGCGGCCATCAGGGGCGAGAGCCAATACGCGAACGTCCGGCGTTATCGTTTCAAGTCCATGGCGAGCGAGATCGAGATCTCTCGTGATTTGCGGAAAGAATGGAGCGGCGGAATGGGCCAGGGTCGAGCACCGAAATCCGGGATGAAACTCTTCGGTGATCGATGCGCCACCCACAATCTCGCGTCGTTCGAGCACAAGTGTCTTCAACCCGGCCTTGGCAAGATAGCAGGCAGCAACCAGCCCGTTATGACCCGCGCCAATGATTATGACGTCGTACGATGTAAGCATTCAGCAGATTCAGTACGTTCGGCTTCGCCGCTTGATGTGCGGAATGGCTATGCCTTTCCGGAAGTCTGACCTTACAAGCCGGAGGCTATGCCTCGACCCAACAAGCGGAGGCGCAGCCTCCAGGAAAAATATTGGCGTGCCGGAAAGGCATAGCCATTCCGCACATCAGGCGGCCGAGCCGCAAGAGCCGACAGACAGGAATGTCTGTCCTACTTCCAATCCTTCAACATTTGCATTGCCGCGTTGCGACCGGGTGCGCCCATGATGCCGCCGCCTGGATGCGTTGCCGATCCACACATGTAGAGACTCCGGATTGGCGTTCGGTACTGCGCCCAACCCGGCGCTGGCCGTAAAAAGAAAAGTTGTTCGAGCGTTAACTCGCCCTGGAAAATATTTCCTTCTGACAAACCGAAGTCACGTTCAAGATCCAAAGGAGTCAAAACCTGGCGATGTAAAATGAGATCCTTGATATTCGGTGCGTGTTCGGCAATCGTCTCAATCACGGTATCGCCAAACTCCTCGCCCTTCTCGTCCCACGTTCCTTCTTTCAGGTTATAAGGAGCATATTGCACAAAACACGACATGACGTGCTTGCCAGGCGGCGCCACCGAAGGATCAGTCAGACTGGGAATAACAATGTCAATGTAAGGACGGCGCGAGAAACGGCCATACTTGGCTTCATCGTAAGCTCGCTCCATGTATTCGACAGAAGGCGAGATGGATATAGCTCCGCGCAGGTGCGGTCCAACACCGGGCAAGCACTTAAGATTCGGCAATCCATCGAGCGCAAGATTTACTTTTCCGGACGAACCGCGAAACTTGTAACGATTGAGATCCTCCACAAAATCATTGGGTAGATGTTCATCTCCGACCATCTTCATGAACGTCAAACGTGGATCGACGCTCGATGAAATAATATCTGCGTAGATCTCCTCACCACCCTGGAGAACTACTCCTTTAGCGCGGCCATTTTTGAGAATGATCTTTTCAATCGGCGCCTCAGTGCGAATTTCTGTTCCAGCCTCCCGGGCTGCGCCGGCGATAGCATTGGAAATCGAGCCGGTGCCGCCGCGCGACAGTCCCCAGGAGCGGAACGCGCCATCTATTTCGCCCATGTAATGATGCAACAGGACGTAAGCCGTACCGGGTGAGCGAACGCCAAGAAACGTGCCGATGATTCCGGAAGCAGACATCGTCGCCTTGAGGACGTCGGTCTCGAACCATTGATCGAGAAAATCGACCGCGCTCATCGTCATCAACTGCACCTGGTTGTACTTGTCCTCTTCGGGCAGTTTCTGGAATCGACGGCCGAGGAAGAGTAAATCTCGCAGCCCTTTTGGATTCAGTGAGGTTGGATCAGGAGGCGTCATGCTCATGATTGGCTTCACGAAGTGGGCCATCTCAATCATGGCTTTGCCGTACTCGTCGTACGCTTCAGCGTCGAGCTTTGAATGACGCGCAATCTCCCGGCGGGTTTTGGCGTGATCGTTCACGCGCCAAAGGTAATCGCCGTTGAGCATCGGCGTGAACGTACCGTCCAGCGGAAGGATTTCCAACCCATGTCGAGGCAGATCCAGCTCACGAATAATTTCGGGACGAAGCAAAGACACAACGTAGGAGCAAACAGAAAACTTAAAGCCGGGAAAAACTTCTTCCGTAACCGCTGCGCCACCGAGCACATGGCGTCGCTCAAGCACCAGCACTTTCTTCCCGGCGCGTGCGAGATAAGCAGCGTTCACCAGTCCATTGTGTCCGCCACCGATGACGATGACGTCGTATTTGTTGCTCATGAATTGCGCGGTAATGCAGCTTGCTGAAGTTCGTCGAGCATACCTATAATCGCTCTCCCTGACAATCACGCCTTTGAGGTATCGCATGCCCGTCGGAACCGCATTTCACGACAGAACATTTCAACTCTGTGAGAGCTTGAAC
>JALYTI010000010.1 GCA_030854375.1 Acidobacteriota bacterium
AACTGGGCCACCGCGTTCAGCGCGGCCAAATGTTGATTTCTAGCTCTTCCTGCCCGCCCCACTTCCGGCGCGTGTGCGTACAAGATGTTTCAGTTCCGTCATAAACTCCGAAACGTCTTCAAACTCAAGATACACCGAAGCGAACCGAACATACGCAACTTTATCGAGTTCTTTCAGGCGGCGCATGATCATTTCACCTATTTTACTTGTCGGTCTTTCACGCTCGGACGATTCCTGAACGTACTTTTCGATGGCGTTAACAATCGAGTCAAGCTTTGAGGAGGGGACAGGCCGCTTCTCACACGCGCGTAACAATCCCGCCATTACCTTGTTTCGATCAAACGGCTCGCGTCGCCCGTCTTTCTTTATCACCATGTAGGGAATCTCATCGATGCGCTCATACGACGTGAATCTTCGTTCGCATCTCAAACATTCGCGACGGCGGCGAATTGCCTCGCCTTCGCGAGATTCCCGCGAATCAACGACTTTATCTTCCAGGTAACCGCAGAAGGGACACTTCATCGCGTTAGACCTCAGCAATCCATTGGATGTGCGAACCTGACAAATTCAATCTCTGGCCGCAGCTGGTTTCAACTCGTTTTGCACGAAAAGTTCGCCAGGCAGTATCGCTTCATCTTCCACAGCATGCTCAACTGCCTCGGATGACGTCATAGACCGCAAGCGAGAGAGATTGATATCACCACGAATAAAATAAAAGAGGCCAAAAGCCAGCGCCGGACCAAAATCAACCACATGCATCACGATAGAAATCGCGGCTGCTGTTTCTCGGGCGACGCCCAGAAAGATTAGTCCTGCCGCAGTCGCCGCATGAAAGGCACCCGCCGCGCCACCGGGCGTCGGCACCAGCGAGCCAACGAGCGACCAGCCGAGCACAAACACCGTCTCAGTTACGCCAAAAGGAAGTCCGAACGCTCGAAGCACCAGTAAATTCGCCAGTGAAATCCCGACCCATACCATAGCGGTCCAGCCCACGGTGATTGCAAGTTCCCGTGCATCTACCAGCACTCTCAGTGCCATCGCCAGTTGTTCGAGAATGCTCACTATAGCCCGTGTTAACCGCGCAGGTATGAAACGGCGATTCTGCAGTGTCCTTCTTATCCAGCCAATCGCCCCGCTGGACTTTCTTCTAAACTGCATGAGACCAAACACGCCGAATAGCGCCAACAACAGCAGCACTAAGCCAATCAACCGGACCCGCCCAAACTCAATCGCAAGGTTCGCCGCAGGTCGGAACCAGACAAGATTGACGGCAAACAAAACGACGACCGCCATCGTGTCGTAGATTCGCTCCACCATGATCGTAACAAACGATGCACTGGCTCGAATCTTGGGATCACGCATCGGCAAGACGATGGGACGTACAACTTCAGCGGTTCGTCCAAATAAGAACACGGCGCCAAAACCAACTGTCGTCGCAATAAAAAGATTCCTAAGACTTGCCGGAGAAAGCGGAGCCAGCAGAGCTCCCCATCGGGCCGCCCTGAACAGGTAAGAGAAAGAGATTATCAGGACAGCGAGCGCCAGAAGGTAGGGGTTTGCATGACGCAGACTCTGGCGTACCTCCCCCCAATTCAACCTCCTGCCGAACCACCATAGAATGGCCAATGCAAGCAAGCAAAGCGCGCCAAACTCGAGGTATTTGCGAGTAGTAGACTTCAAGAATTTAGTAGACCGCTTGACTTGCCGAGAAACTGAACCACAAGATATTGGGTCGTCGCGGAAGGCTACTACAGTTCGTTACACGGGGGCAAGAAGGCGGTATTCAGCGCGGGATCCCCCGAACCAGCGCGGGTTCACACCCCCAATGCCTCTAAACGTATGAAGAGTGGCATTGGCCGGAACTTTCGCTTTCCGCCAATCGTAATTCCGGCTTAACAAGGCGTTCCGCGGCGTACGAGGCGGTGAACGGAAATAAGTAGGCGGAGAAGCAATAAGTGAGGGCTGCAAGGGCTTTGGCTGCCAACGAAGGAGCCGAATTGGTTCGCAAGTGTCGCGCAGGGGACGGCGCGGCTTGGGAAGAGATTGTGCACAGTTATTCGCGAAGAGTTTACAATTTGGCCTATCGCTTTACGTCGCGAGCCGATACAGCCGAAGACTTAACTCAGGAAGTTTTTATCAGGGTTTATCGATCTTTGGATCAGTACGACGCTAAGCAGGGTGATCTGCAAAACTGGTTAATGAGGTTGGCTCGTAATTTAGTCATCGACGACTACAGGAAACGACAGCGTACGCCTCATGACAACCAGGCCGACGATCTTGCGGATCATACTTATCACCTCCATACAGCTTCACGTTCGGTGCAACAGGAAATGGAGCGTCGCGAACTGGGAGCGCAAGTGCAGGCTGGCATCGATAAACTTTCGGCAGACTTGCGAACCTGCGTAATTCTCCGAGATATCGAGGAATTGAGTTACCAGGAGATAGTCGATCTTTTGCAGATACCGGAAGGAACCGTGAAGTCACGAATAAATCGAGGTCGCATTGAGTTGGCCAAGATTCTCCGCCGCATGAAAGTGTTAGCGGCGAGCGAGGTTTAGATCTGGAGGAACTGCTTCGCTGCGGGGCGAGCCAGTTCCATTCGGCGCTGTGGTGCGAGGGGCAGGAAGAGAAACGTAATGCTTTGTAACGACTTTGAAAACGGGTTAACGGATTACCTTGAGGGAATGCTTGAGCCTGACGTGCACCGGACGTTTGCTGAGCATGCTCTGCGTTGCCCGGTCTGTCACGAGACTCTGACGGAAGTGAAAAACACCGTGCAGGAGTGTCGCGCTGCAGCCAGTTTAGAACCTCCTCGAGAGTTGGAAGCACGCATTATCCTCAACACGATGCCCGAAACGGCCATGACCTGCGATGACTTTGAAGAATTCCTGACCGATTATCTGGATGGTTTTCTGCCCGCGTCGCTTTATCATCGATGGGAACGTCACGCTGTTCTTTGCCAGCGCTGCACGGAACTCCCCGGAGAAGTAGTGCGCGCGATCGGTACCTGTTACATCTATCTCACTGAGGAGATACCGATGCCAGTCGGTCTGAATGAAAGGATCTTGCAAGCGACCTCGCGCACCGAGCTTTCTGCCGAAATCCGCTCTTCGCTCCCCTCGAGAGTGGCTTCATGGCTGCGGGTCTGGCTGGATCCAATTGTTTCTCCACAACTGGCAACCGTGGCTACCATGCTACTTGTGGCAGTGTTCGTTCTTACCAACACTGTGTCCGCAGACGGTTCAATCAGCGGCGTCTATAGTGCCAGCTTGCGTCTGGCCGAACAGAGTTATGCAGCTAGCTCGAATGGCGGAATAAAAGAAATTACAAAAGGTCTCAAGGAACTTGTGGGCGCGCAGCCCCAATCGGCTCAACCAGCCGCGGAACAAAACCAGAGTGGCGGTCCGCAGCAACCGAAACAGAATGGGACTCCAGGCAAAACCCGGCAGAACAAGCCTTGATGGTGTAGAGAAACTTGGATTAGTAATGCTGTATTGCGCATATCATCCTAAGAACCCAGCCGTCGTTCAGTGCAACCAGTGCGCGCGGCGCCTGTGTTCTGCTTGTGACCACCGAATACGCGGCTTCCCTTTCTGCCAGGACTGCATTGTTGCTGGCGTAGAGTTGCTCCGGCAAGAGTCGCAATCCTCAGACTCTCCAGTTAGTTATCGCAACAGTTCACCGTTCGTGGCAACACTCTTGTCTTTCGTTCCGGGATTGGGTGCTGCTTATAACGGTCAGACGGCCAAGGCCATCGTCCACTTTGCTATCTTCGCGAGTTTCTTCCAGATGGCTGTATTAACGCAGGGCGTGCATTTCTTCGTCCTGGGTGTCCTGGGCACGTGGCTTTTCGCAGCCGTGGATGCCTGCCGTACGGCTCAACTAATGCGCGCGGGTCTGACTCCAGATACAGAAGAGGATGTTATCACTCGCCGGCTATACGGAAATCCTTTTGCCTGGGGCATTACGCTGATTGTTATCGGCACGCTCTTCTTACTTCACACGCTTCTCGGTGTTCAACTTCCCGTTCGTCAACTGCTGCCTGTTGCTCTGGTTGCGCTTGGCGCCTACATGCTTTTTGACTACGTACGACGGCGCGGCTCAACCAGTCGTGTTGTTCGCTTCGACTCTCGAAGGCCGCCTCCTTCAGTGGTTTCAAACTCCGTTGTCGAATCGCCACGTTTCAGAACAGGCGAGACTACGCAACTCAATCGCAAGGAACTGGGAAGTGTTCCTTTCAAGCGAAGTTCTTAGCCATGGAAATTGTTATCGATAGGAATCCGAATAATGACATTGATTCTCAAAGCGTTCGGCGTTGTTACTGCTCTTATACTTTTGGTTATCGCTATGCTCGGTAACCTTATCGCGATCGGTGGTTTCTTGCTCGTTGCCATCAAGGTCGCGATTCTCGCAATATTCCTCGCGTTAGTCGTGATGATCGTCTTTTCCATTCTGCGAGACCGCTCCCGGCGGCGTCATGAAGCAGAGGAAATATAGACGAATTAAGCTTGCCAAACTGTTGCAATGACTTTCTTCGTATGATAGGGTCAACCCGCTTGCAGCAACGTCCCATTAGGATTCACCTCTAAGTTTTGAGGTTTTATTCCATCCGCTGCAGTCTTCAAGCAGGAAATAAACTAACCTCGTAAAGTAGTATCGCAGCACAAGCGCCTTTTGAGGCTGTGCCATTTTCAGTTGCGTCAGCTTTCAGGTTTATTACGAACTGATGCATTAGGAGCAGATGAAATGGCCAGAGACGATCATTTTTACGCTTTCATAATCTCTCATACATCCAGTTCGAGTTCCCGTATTCGTCGCTTTTGCGTGGAAAGGAAATCGCTACGCATCCTTGCGTTCTGTCTAGCCGGCTTGATCTGTAGTTCGCTTTACGGCTTTTACGGCCTGACGCAACAAGCTGCACAGGTTCGTACCGCGGCTGAGAATGAAACACTGCGAGCGGAAAACGAGCGGCAGCGCCGGGAGCTTAACGAACTGAGTAATCGCGTCGAGGCTGTTGAAGACACGTCGCGAAAACTTGCTGAAAAGTCGGGAGTCGTAAATGAGAGCCCGTTGCCGGGTACTGGTGGTCCAGCGCTGCCGCTTGGTATCAACAGTTTGGTCGCACTTGAAGATAAGATGAATAAGCTCGAACAGAACATGCATGCTTATGAGAGCGTTCTGCTCGAACGCGGTTACACCCCTTCGGTATGGCCGGTACTTGGAAAACTTGAAAGTGGCTTTGGCGGTCGTAGGAATCCCTTCGGCGGCAGTTCCTACGAATTTCATTCAGGTCAGGATATCGAAGCGGCCTGGGGCGATCCCGTGGTTGCCGGAGCTAGCGGCATCGTGACGTTTATAGGCTGGCAAAACGGTTATGGCCAGCTCGTGGTTGTAGATCATGGCGGAGGTTTGACGACTCGCTACGGACATCTATCTCACATCGACGTCGTTCAGGGGCAGACTGTCACGAGAAGCCAGTTTATTGGCCGCGTTGGTTCTACGGGACGCTCCACCGGACCACATTTACACTATGAAGTCCGAATCAACGATGAACCGGTCGATCCTTTACAATATTTACTCACTAATCCTATTCAGTAAACTGGCATCAAATTAGCGAATATAAGACCCGGGAAGTGTCCGGGTCTTTTTCTTTTCTGGGTAAGCTTATGAAATCAAAGGATTCGCTGCTAATATCCTGATACATTTTCAGCTCAGACCAATCAAAGGAATCCAAAAGTATGCGGATTAAGTTCACGCGCGCTACTGCGCTTTCGCTTCTCTTGCTGCTGGTACTCGGCTCAGCGCCGGTTCGCGTTCACGGTGACGAGGGCATGTTTTTGCCCGACGCCATTACCCAAATGCTCGCTGCTCAGCTTAAGAAGCGCGGACTGCTGATTCCGACCTCGGAGCTCTATAACCCCAGTGGCGTGAGTATCAAGGACGCTGTTGTAATTGTGGGCGGAGGTACTGGCGAATTCGTGTCGCCGGACGGTCTTCTGTTGACTAATCATCACGTCTCTTTTGAGGCCCTGGTTTCCGCTTCAGACCCGTCCAAAGACTACGGCACGAACGGCTACACTGCGCGCTCACGAGCCGAGGAACTGCGCGCGAAGGATTACACGGTAACGATTACTCAGGATTTGAAAGAAGTCACCGCCGAAGTAACCAGCGGCATCAACGAGGCAACGCCCTCACCTGAACGGAGTGCGGCTATTCAAAGTAAGATCCGGGCGATGGAAGGCGCCGGATCCAGACCTGCAGATGGAATTCAAGTCCATGTACTTCCGATGAATGAAGGGCTTTCGTATTACCAATTCACGTATCTGGTACTTCGCGATGTGCGAATCGTTTACGCGCCACCGAAGTCAATTGGATTTTTTGGCGGCGACCCCGACAATTTTGAGTGGCCCCGACATTGCGGCGATTTCGCCTTTATGCGGGTGTACGTTGGCCCCGACGGAAAACCTGCCGACTTTTCGCCGAACAACGTACCCTACAGGCCAAAGAAGTTTCTCTCGCTCTCAACTGCCGGAGTTAAAGAGGGCGACTTCATGATGGTGATGGGCTACCCCGGCTCCACGCGTCGGTACCGAGAAAGCTATTCAGTTGCTTACAATCAGGACATAGCGATTCCCTTTTCGATCGACATCTTCAGCTATCAAGTCGAAACTCTAAAAGACGCCGGCAAAAACGACCCTGCTTTGCGCGTCAAACTGCAGAGCACGATTTTCAGTTTGAGCAACGAATTAAAGAACCTTGAAGGTTCGGTCATGGCAATGCGACGCGCAAATATCGTGGCAACAAAACGCAACGAGGAAGCCGCCTTCACCCGCTGGGTGAATGCAGATCCGGCGCGGAAGGCGAAGTATGGCGAAGTACTGCCCACGCTCGAGAAGGCTTATCAACTGTTGACTGCCACCGCGCAACACGATCTTCTGGTTCAACAAATGTTTTCCGCGAGCGATCTGGTTGCTATTGCATCTTTCGCCCAGCGAACGGCGGCTGACAAAGAAAAGCCGGAAGCCGAGCGCAATCCCGGTCTCGGCCCGCAGGGAATCCAGCGGGTTCGTGCTCAACTCGCGGGCGTCCTCGCCGAACGCAATCCGACGGCGGAACGTGAGCTTCTTGCCTACTTGCTTACGAAGGCGGACGAACTTCCACCTACGCAAAAGATCGACTTCGTTGAAAAACGATTTGGAAAGCTACAAGGGGAAGCGCGGCGCCGTGCTGAAGAGGATTTCGCCCGTGAGATTGGGGATAGCAAACGCTATTCGACTTTCGAAACTGTTTCAAGTCTCTTCGACTTGTCAACCGCACAGCTGCGTGAACTGCGCGAGCCGCTGGTTGACTTCGCCGTTGAACTTAGCCTGGAGTTACAGCGCGTAATACCGCGCCAGCAAACTTTCAATGCAACTGTCTCGCGGTGGCGGCCACTATTGCTGGAAGGTATGACCGCGATGCACGGAACTAAAACTTATCCCGACGCGAACCGCACACTTCGTTTCAGTTACGGCGAAGTCAAAGGATACGTTCCCCGCGAGGCCATTAACTACGCGCCTTTCACAACACTCGCCGGAGTGGTGGAAAAAGACACCGGACGCGAACCGTTTGACGTCCCTGAAAAACTCAAGCAGCTCTTCCGGGCTCACGACTTTGGGCAATACGGAGGTCCTGCTCGGACAAACGTACCGGTCGACTTTCTTTCCAACGCTGATATCATCGGCGGAAACTCAGGCAGCCCGATCATGAATGGCCGGGGTGAGCAAGTCGGAATTATCTTCGACGGCAATTACGAAGGCCTTGGCAACGATTTCTTCTATAACGACGCAAAAGGACGCGCTATCGCCGTAGACATTCGTTATGTGCTTTTTCTGACGGACAAGTTTGCCGACGCCGGATACATTCTCAAAGAGTTGGACATTAGGAGCCGCGCGTCTCGTTCGAGGTAACCCCAGCTAAGGGCATTTTTTGCTACCTTTTTATGCTTGACAAGGCGGATTTGCTTCGCTTAGTATGCGCCCTCGTCTACCACGAGCTTCCGAAATTGGTCCTAAGTTTTTCGCTTTACAAGCTTTACAGCAATGTGTTCCCTGTTTTTTCCTTGTTAGTATGCATGATGAAATGCGCTAGGAGCGCCTTTCACCATGCATTTTTTGTTGGTTGTGGTTCCGAAAGCGCCCCATAGAACGCGCGTGCGGCTCACAAGCATTAACCCAGGTCGCGCGAAAGCTCTACAAGCTCTCGCCCCCGTTTTACCGAATCGTTAGGAGGATTCGTTGTTATGTCTAGAATAACCGGCAAGGTCAAGTGGTTTAACAATTCGAAGGGTTATGGCTTCATCGAACAGCCAGGCTCTTCAGACATCTTTGTTCACTACAGCGCCATTCAGGGCGACGGCTTCAAGACCCTTGAGGAGGGTCAGGAAGTTGAGTTCGAGGTGACGCAGGGCCCCAAAGGACCGCAGGCAGAGAACGTGATGAAGGTGTAGGTCTCCCCGGCTTGCTTCAGCAACGCCACTGACCGCTTCCGGTCTTTCGGTCCGGTAAGCGCCCAAAGAAAAAAGGCAACCAATCAGGTTGCCTTTTTTGTTCCCGCTGGTTTGCTTTTTAGGTCTTTTCGCCTTTGGCTTTGAAACTAACGTGCCCGCCTTCAACATCGATGGAGAAAGAGACTCGTTCGCAGCCCAGCCGTTCTTTTAAGCCGTCCGCCTGGGAGGCAATCAGGCGATGAAAACGCGGAAAAGAAAAACCTTCAACTGGTTCTCCGCAAGCTTTTTTCGCTTCCATCAGCGCGCTGTAAAGGTTCTTCACTAACTCAACATCTTTATGAGCGTTGTCACATACAAAATTCGCTCTTTTGAATTCCGCCTGAGCCTGCTCCTTGGCGCTGACCCTCGCCGTTGCTATCGCGTCTCTACCCTCCTCACGACCCTGCATGGTACGACGCCAAAGATCGCGGAAAGCATTGTAACGAGTCGCCAGTGAGCTATAGCGATAGCGTTGTGCATAACTCAATGTCCGATCGTCACCCAGCCGTTTGATAATTGTCTCAACGCGCCCTTTTGTATCGTAAGGTGGCCGCTTCGAAGCGCCATTAAAGAAAATGTCAAACTCGATCTTCAAACGGCGAATGTCTTCTTCCAGTCGCGTTAATTGCTCATCCACAGTGGGCTCATAGTCCACAACAGCGAACTTGTTCTTCTTTTCCTTGGATCTCAACTTCGATCGGGAAAGTTTATTATTTCCTTGTGCCACTGGATGATTCTCCTTACAAGGCGGGAACACGGGCGGGTCGCGTCAGGAGGACGCAGGTTAACCGAGTCTAGGCGTTTCAAAAGCTTCGTGTCAACAATTAAGTAAAAGGTGGGAAAACAGGCCATTAGCGACCAAGTGTGCTTTGCCGGTAGACCGAAGAGCCGTTATTCTACGAACTCCATCGAATCGAAGTACTCAACATTATGGCTAATACAGCTCCTTCCAAGACTGCCACCCTGCGCGCAATCCCCTCAGTGGACCAGTTGCTTCGTACTGAAGAAGTGGCGCAACTCCGGAAGTCAATCGGTATTCAACGGCTTACGATAATGGCTCGAGAAGTAATCGATCAGATGCGTACCCGGATTCAATCAGAAGGTGAGACTGGATTGACGAAGGATGCGCTGTTGGCCGAGTCGGTCCAAAGACTTTCCAGCCTCTGCCGGCGCGATGCACTTTCCACGTTACGCCGGGTGATCAACGCAACGGGCGTTATCCTGCACACAAATTTGGGTCGCGCCCCGTTATCCGAAGGGGCTCGCAGAGCGATTGCCGAACAAGCTGCAGGGTATTGCACACTTGAATACGATCCAACAACCGGCTCGCGCGGTAAGCGGGGTGCTTATGCAGAAGAGCTTCTTACTCAACTGACAGGCGCTGAGGCGGCCCTGGTCGTCAACAATTGTGCTTCCGCTGCTTTGTTAATTCTGACGGTGCTGGCGCGCGATGGAGAAACGATTGTTTCGCGCGGGGAGCTTGTGGAAATCGGCGGCGATTTCCGTGTTCCCGATGTCATGTCAAACTCGGGCACACGCATGATCGAAGTTGGTTCTACAAATCGCACGCGTTTGGATGACTACCGGCTAGCGATAACTGATGACACGAAACTGATCATGCGGGTTCACCCTTCCAACTACCGCATCGTGGGGTTCACTGCGGCCGTCGAGCTTTCTCAACTCGCAGCGTTCGCGCATGAATTCGGACTGCTATTGTATGAAGATGCTGGTTCGGGCGTACTGACCAACCTGAGCCAATACGGCCTGGAGGATGAACCAATAATAAGTGAATCCATTGAAGCTGGTGCGGATGTTGTCTCGTTCAGCGGCGACAAGCTCCTGGGTGCGACCCAGGCGGGATTGATTGTGGGCCGCCGCGAGGTCATTGATCGTCTTCGTAAACACTCTCTCTATCGTGCGCTACGGGTCGATAAATTATGCCTGGCCGCGCTCGAAGCCACCCTCGACGCCCACCGGCGCGGCGCTATTGACGAAATACCTGCGTTGCGAATGCTGGCTTTAGATACGAATACTATTGAAAAAAGGGCCATGGACTTCATTCAGAAGTTGGCGAGTCTAGACACGCCGGGACTAACGGCCACCATAGTTGCAGGGCAGTCAGCCGTTGGTGGCGGCTCTGGCCCAAATACCCATCCGCCAACCGCTCTTATAGCGTTCAAACATCAAGCCCTCAGTGCCGACGAGATTGAACAGAAACTCAGACTTTTCTCGACTCCCGTAATCGCGCGTATCGCCGATGACCTTGTTTTACTTGACCTGCGAACTGTCGACCTTAGGGAAGAGTCCGACTTACTAAGGGCCTTAATGTCTCTTGGTCCATAGAATTCCTCGAATTCGTCAGCTTTTCAGTAGAATAACAAGGCCTGAAAGTGTATAATTCTCGCGCTTTTGCGTCCCCGCAAAGCAATTTGGCCCAACCTCAGCTTTCTCAATCCCTTTCAACTTGGCACGTTTTTCTCTCATCAGATCCCTTTTCACTTATGCCGCTGTCGCTGTGATGGCGGCTTCGCTTAGCCTTGGTTTGTGGTTTGCCGGAGTCCTAACGTCCCTTCAGAACGCATTTGTCTTGCTGCCGAAACCGACCGGAACAGCGGCACTTCTGGTACCGAGCTTTCGGATGGGTGCGGCGCTTATCGTAGCCGGGTCCTTCGCTGTAGCAATTCCCGTGGGCCGAGTTGGAGGACGCCGCGCGTTTCCCTATTTAGGCGGGGGTTTTCTTGGGCTGGCCGTCTCGAGCCTCTTTGCTTCCTGGTTTTTCGCCGTCGATATTCTTTTTGCCCCTATGGCCCTTGCCGGCTCAATCTCCGCAGTTGCCATGCAAGCCAAACGGCTCCGCAAACAGGACCTGGAGTTAACCAGAAAATTGCTCGCCTCATCGGGAAACCTGGAATCGCCTCACCCGGCGAATTCCGAACACCGTTTACTCAGCGGTCTAAAACTTCTTGATACCGTGCTTTCCCCGAACGAGGCGGTAGTGTTTCGCCGAGATAGAGATGGGCATCTGGTTTCGTCCGCTCGTCTTCGTGTGGCCCACTCAACCCCCCTCGATACCGGCAGAAACTCGGCCTGGCGCGATGGCGTAACTTTGTGCGAACGCGCGATGGCGGAGGCTGATGTCATAGTCGAGCAGGTGAAGTCCCACGATCCTTCTACCAATATTGCCTTACCGTTGAGGCACGAAGATCGCACCGTCGGCGCCCTCCTCCTTCGCATTAACCGGGAGTTCGACGAGGATGACCGGGCACTGCTGTTGGCCGTTGGTGGCCAGATGGCGCGCAATCTGCAGCGCGAAGAGTCTAACAAGTCGGCCACTGAAAACGGTCCGCTCGATTTCTTTTCCGCAAGGGCGTCTCGCCAGAAACTTGAATCGCTATATGTTCTCAACGGAGCGTTGTTAGAGCAGAGTGTCGGTATTAACGCGTTGTCCGAAATAGGCGAGGGAGTGGCGCTCGGGTATCTGGACGGAAGAATTGCTTTCGCGAATTACGCACTCATGGGCCTGGCACGCTTGACGCACGATCAGACGCGCGACCTCAGCTTCTTCGATCTTTTAGATTGTTTTCGTACCGATGTATTTGACGAGCCGGCCATCGCCGTGCGGAGAGTTTTGCAAACTGGTATCAGCTATGAACGCGAGCTTTATTTTGCCGAACGCAATGAGACCTACAGTCTGCGGATCTCACTAGTTCTCGACGATGCGACTCCAGGGTCGAATCGGGATTCGAGCCGAACAAGCGGCGCCCCTCAGCCGCTTTGCCTATCACTGGTCGTCAAGGATGTCACGGGTATTAAGGAATATGAGCAGTTGAAAAGTGACATGATTTCATTGATGTCGCACGAGCTGCGTACGCCCCTAACGAGCATAAATGGATTCGCCGAGTTGTTAACCGCAGACCCGGACCTGCCGGAGCAGGCGAAGGAGTTTGTAACGATCATTGCCAATGAGTCGCAGCGGCTGTCACGAATGATCAATACATTTCTCGCCGTGACGAAGTTGCAGCGCAAAGACAGACAGGAAGTCTTGAAGATCCCGCTGCGTTTGGACGAGGTAGTGAAAGAAACGATAGCCAGCCTCCAGCAGGTCGCCAGGAAAAGGCGTATTCGTCTGGTCGAGCGACCTTCGCAAAGTCTTCCTCCGGTTGCCGCCGATAAGAGCATGATTACGCAGGCGGTAAAGAACTTAGTAAGCAATGCCATCAAGTATAGTCCCGAGCGTACAACAGTAACTGTATCGACAGCGCTTGAAGCTGAAACAGTAAGGCTGTGCGTTGAGGACCGTGGCTACGGGATTCCGGCTGAAGTAAAGGATCGCGTGTGGGAAAAGTTCTACCGCGTGGTTCGCGAAGGACAA
>JALYTI010000229.1 GCA_030854375.1 Acidobacteriota bacterium
TTGCTTATCACAGGCGAGCGCAGCCAAAAAACGAACTCTCTCGGGTCGCTCTTTAGCTGCAAACACGACAACGATGCCCCGCGGAAGAGTTTATTCACAGGCTTTTCCTCAGCACTGTGGAAATCACCCCAACCTTAAAGTAAAGCTTTAAGCTTATATTTATCAATCACTTACAAGGAGGGAGTTGAACGAAGCGGAGACTAACACAGAGCACCAGTTGAGGCAAGAAAGTTCAAATTATAAAACACAGCCGGAGCGCTTTAAGGCGGATGAAAGCCGAAGCAGAGGCTGATCTCAGGTAGGCTGCGTTTCTTGACAGAAGGTTCGGTGACAGCTAGTCTTACGGTTTTCTTTTGATCGGAGAATTCTAGCTATGTCTAAGCGAACTTTTCAGCCTAACAACAGGCGTCGGGCAAAGACGCACGGGTTTAGGGCGAGAATGGCGACGAAAGCCGGCAGACTTGTACTTAAGCGAAGGCGTGCGAAAGGCCGGCGACGTTTGACCCCTTCACACTACTAGTTGTGTCGCAGCTCATGACGGTTTATCTGCGCGCAAGCCAGGATTTCCAAAAGGTTTATAGGAAGGGCAATCGGTACGAAGGCGCATTGATGACTGCATTCGTGTTGCCCAACAAGTTGTCTCATAACAGATTCGGAATTACAGCTTCGCGGAAGGCCCTCGGCAACGCAGTTCAAAGGAATCGGGCGAAACGACTGCTCAGAGAGACTTTTCGTCTAAGGCGATCCTTATTGTTCGATCTGCAGGAAAGATATGATTGGGTACTCAACGCGAAGCGTGCGCTGCCAGGCCTGAAGGTGACCGCAGCTATTGAGGAATTCGAGAAACTAATAATAAGAGTAGCGAAGGAAGAGAGTAAGGCCCGGAAGTTTGGGTAAAGGTACGTGAAGTCATTACTGATCGCATTTCTTAGGTTCTATAAACTCGTCATTTCACCTTTTCTTCCACCTTCTTGCCGATTCTTTCCCACTTGTTCGCAATATGCCACTGAGGCGATTGGTCGATACGGCGCCCTTCGCGGGACCGCGCTTGCGCTGCGAAGATTGCTGCGATGTCATCCGTTCAGCCAGGGCGGTTATGATCCAGTGAAGTAAGGTACGGATGAGATGCTGCCAGACAGTTACTGCTCGGCGCCAAGTTAAATGCAACAAAAACGATTAATACTCGCACTACTGATCTCCACTGCCATACTTTTTCTGTGGAGCTACTTTGTTCCGGTCAAACCTCCGCAGCCGGCCCAACCTTCTCCGTCCCCGTCAGCGCAAGTAACTCCACAAGCGACTGCTACGCCTCAGAGTGGGCCAGTCGCGAGTGTGTCGCCCACGCCCGGCGCTTCTCCCGTGGAGATGGCGAATGCCGCGCCGCACCGCACTATTTTAATCAAGACTCCTCTTTACGAAGCCAAACTTGATAGCCAGGGCGCGGACGCGGTTAGTTGGATAATCAAAAAGAATAAAGACAGTCAACGTGAGATCTATTCTGTCGCTGGTGATAAAAACTCTCATGTCCCTCTCGAGTTGACTTCACCTAAAGGGCTTGAAAGGGTTCCTCCAGAGGCCCCATTTCAGTTAGCTACAGGTGACCCGGCAGTCGACGGTCTTTTAGTGTCTGCGAATTATGCGATAGATGGTGTTCAGTCTGGAACGAGCGATTCCGAATTGACATTGGGTCCCGGGGAGAAGAAACAAGTTACATTTCTTCTCAAAGACAAAGCCTCGGGTTTAGATGTAGTCAAAACGATCGGCCTTGACGGCGATAGTTACAGCGTTGATTTGGAAGTCACTCTTAAACGTGGCGACCAAATTGTTCCGCAGGCGAAGCTCAGGATTGGTCCAAGTATCGGTGACCAGGGTGTCAAACATTATTCCTTTTATTCGGTGGCCCCGGAGGTAGTAGCGGCAGTAGGTGACAAGGTTGAGCGTCACCAGGCTCATGCGATCAATGAAAACAAAAACTCGCCCGATCATTTGGCGGTTCCCGGACCAGTTGACTGGGCCGGCGTTGGTGACACCTATTTCGCGATGGTTGCAGTCCCGTCAAAACGATTGGACGGGCTCATACTTCAAACCACGCAGTACGACTACACGGGTAACGGGAAACCTGAAAAAAGATTCCTGGTAAGCGCCTGGGTACCTATTCCGACTGATGGCTCGCGCACAGTTGTGTATGCGGGTCCAAAGGACCATTTCTTGCTGACGGATGCCAGCAGAAACCTCAGCCAGGTTGTCGGACGCTCCATCGATCTTGAAGGGCTGATTGACTATGGTTGGTTCAGTTGGATGTCCAGACCACTTGCGGTACCTATTCTTAAGTCGATCAAGTGGTTAAGGCAGCTCACCGGCAGCTATGGCGTGGCGATTATCTTATTCACCATAGTTATCTATTCGCTATTTTTCCCTCTCAAATGGCGCTCTTCCAAGTCAATGAAGAAGGCCCAGAAGCTCGCGCCCAAAATGAAGGAGCTTCAGGAAAAAATTAAGGGGATGAAGCAAAACGATCCCCGACTGAAAGAGCTGCAGGTCGAACAACTGCGATTGATGAAGGAGGGAAATCCACTCGGTGGTTGTTTACCTCTTCTCATCCAAATGCCTTTTCTCTTCGCCCTCTATCGGGCCATCACGATCTCTCTGGATTTTCGCCAGGCGACGTTTTTGTGGCTGCCGGATCTTTCTGCCGGCGACCCCTTTCACATTCTGGAGATTCTAATGGCCGCGACGATGATCGTATTGCAGCTCATCACGCCGGCGCCTTCAGCCGATCCACTCCAGCGAAAGATGATGGCGATAGGGATGCCCTTGTTCATGCTTTATGTGCTTTGGGGTGCTCCCTCCGGATTGCTACTCTATTGGCTCGTGGGAAACATTGTCGGTTTCAGTCAACAGTTTTTGATTAACCGATGGACTAAGCCTGAGGACGATGAGCAGCCGCCTGCAGAACTAAATCCGAAGCCGTCTCCAAAGAAAGGCATTGGAACACCGCGTCCGTCTCAGGCATGATCAGTCTTACTTGATAACTTTTAGCGAACTATGGAAGACGCTTGTACTAACGCCGGGAACTTTCTCCAGTCTCTATTCCAGAGCGCGGGACTGAATTTAGCTGTCACCGTCAAAGACAGTACGGCAGAGTGCTTGCTGGATTTAAATGGCCCCGATTCGGAGTTGTTGCAAGCCGAGGGAGGAGAATTGCTGCAAGCGCTGCAGCACCTCGTGAATCAGGCGTTTGGACGTTCGCTTCCCGATGAGAAGCGGCTCATATGTGACGTTCAAGGATTTCGCGCTACTCGAGAGGCGGAGTTGCGGGCTATGGCCAAGCTCGCCGCAGAGCGCGTGCGGACTACTCGGGCCCCCTTCATTTTTGGTGAAATGAACTCCAACGAGCGGCGGATAATCCACCTTACGCTTGCCGAGTGTGAAGACCTCGCCACAGAATCAATTGGAGAAGGTTCCGCTCGGAAGCTACGAGTTGCACTGAAGCCCACTTTGTAGATCGAGAAATTTCTCGATCGTTTTAATCCAACCTCCAACCGCGATGGATACTATAGTCGCAATCGCCACGCCGCCGGGTCGTAGTGCGATTGCTGTAATCAGACTCAGTGGGCCACAGTCGGGAGATATCCTGCGTACTCTAACTCGCGACCAACACTTCACCCCGGAACCTAATCAGGTTGTGCTAAAGAAATTGACAATCGGTGATCCCGGAGAGGTTCTTGATTACGCACTGATTAGTTATTTCAAAGCTCCACACTCATTCACCGGTGAGGATCTGGTGGAAATTAGTTGCCATGGTTCGCCGGTAATTCTGAGACAGCTTTTGGATCTGATTCAAAGCCTCGATGCGCGTCTCGCTGGTCCAGGTGAGTTCACGCTGCGAGCTTGCAGAAACGGGAAGATGAACCTCAGTCAGGCCGAAGCGATTCGTGATCTGATCAACGCACAGACGAAGGCAGCAGCAGTACAAGCCACTCGTCAATTGAGTGGAGAATTGTCGACCGCGCTGCAACCGTGCAAGCAAGAACTTATTCGAGTCATAGTAAAACTGGAGTCGGCGCTGGAGTTCGTGGAAGACGATCTACCAGAGATTCAGGCCGAGGAAATAAAACGCCAACTCAGAACGACGCTGACCACGGTCAGTGATCTAGCGAGCACGTATGCCAGTGGCCATCTCCTGCGTGAGGGGTTGAAGGTGGCGATTATTGGCCGGCCAAATGTCGGTAAGTCCAGTGTATTCAACAGGTTACTGCGATCTGACCGCGCGATTGTAACTGAGCTGGCAGGTACCACTCGAGATAGTATTACGGAGTCGATAAGTCTCAAGGGCGTGCCCGTCTCCCTTACCGACACCGCCGGGATTCGCACAGCTGGAGACAGGATTGAAGCGATTGGTGTCGAGCGAACTCATAGGGCGATAGGCGATGCTGACCTTCTTGTAGTCGTGGTGGACGGTTCGAATGAGCTGTTGGCTGAGGACCAGGTGGTCCTATCGCAGGCGACTGAAGCACTTCGTGTGATTGCGATTAACAAATGCGATCTGCCTGCGGAGCCTTCCGTCACAAGCAAGCTCGGAGAGACTTCGCCGGTGGTCCATCTGTCGGCGTTAACGGGCGAAGGATTCGAAGAGCTTACTGCTGCTATACTGGAACCATTTGGGACGGTGGATGGCGAAGCCGTTGGGTTCTTAGTTACAGACAGCAGACATTACGATCTGTTACGACGCGCAGCGCAGTCGCTGAACTCCGGATTAGAGCTGATGAATGAAGGATCCGGCGAGGAGCTCGTGCTTGTCGACCTTCACAACGCGCTTCGATACCTGGGAGAGATTACGGGCGAGACGACAACCGAGGAAATTCTCTCCGAGATTTTTAGCACGTTCTGTATTGGGAAATGACGATGGTCTTCGATGAACAGTTTGATGTGATCGTGATTGGTGGTGGCC
>JALYTI010000011.1 GCA_030854375.1 Acidobacteriota bacterium
ATCAAAGCAGGAAACCACAGGTCGAACCGGTAACGACGACGATATGAAAGCCGCTCGCGTAAAGCACTTCGGTGGAGTAGATCAGCTCGAGATCGTTGAGCTACCAGACCCGGTGGCTGGTCCGGGAGAGCTTGTCGTGGAGGTTAAGGCTTGTGGTTTGAACTATGCCGATGTGATGCAACGCGAAGGTCTGTATCCAGGTGGTCCGAAGCCGCCTTACATTGCCGGCGTGGAGGCAGCGGGCGTGGTGGAATCGCGTGGCCCAAATAATGTAAACGCACCGCCGGTCGGTGCTTGCGTAGTTGTTCTAACAGCTGGCGGGGCACACGCGGAAAGAGTGCGCGCCAAATCCCGCGCGTGTATCCGACTGCCGGAAGCGATGAGCTTCATTGAGGGCGCGGCGTTCGCCGTTCAGTATTTGACTGCCTATCACTGCCTTATTACGTTGGCCCACGCGACGGCCGGCGAGACTGTCTTGATTCATGCCTGTGCCGGCGGCGTCGGCACCGCCGCAGTTCAAATTGCCAGGTTGCTTGAGTTACATGTGATAGCCACCGCTTCATCAAACGAGAAACGAAACAAAGTCATCGCACTTGGCGCACACGAAGCCGTAGGTTATGACGAATTTGATGTCGCGGTGCGCGACCTCACCGGAGGGCGCGGACCGGACATCTGTCTTGAATCAATTGGCGGCGACGTGTTTCGTCGCAGCCTTGCGATCATGCCCGCGTTGGGAAGGCTGGTGGTTTATGGGGCAGCAAGCAAAGAGGCCCAACCGATCGACACACTAAAGCTGTTATTCCGTTCACAGGCGGTGCTGGGATTTCATTTGAACGCGATTCTCGAGCGGCCTGATCTTCTGGTGTCGTCGTTGCATACTCTGTTGAGTTGGATCGAGGGAGGCCAGCTTAAGATTCAAATCGGACATACGTTTCCACTTGCAGAAATTCGCAAGGCTCACGAACTGATTTCAAGTCGCCAGAGTTACGGCAAGATAGTCTTGATTCCATGAGTAGGACAGGCATTCCTGCCTGTCTTTGGAGTGCGGTGACCTGTCACCGCTTTGGTCGGCTGCGACCTGTCGCAGCCTTCGTGAGCATAATGCAACGGACCCACCCGCATCCACCACCCCAGCCGGGCTGCCCGGCCGGGGACCCCGGTCCGCGTGGTGGTACTGACCTCATGGGACCGATCGTCGCGCTTAGGGCAAGCACTCGAACGGCATCAGTATCCAGACGAAAAGCGGCGCCAAGCCGCCGCACTCCAAAGACAGGAATGTCTGTCCTACTGCGGAGACAAAACAGTGACTCATCCTTACACGATCCGCGACTATTATCATTTTTTCGAACTCTATAGACGCAACCGCCGGCGGCAGCGCAACTGGGGGAGGGAATTTGAAACAGCGGTGCGTGATAAAAGTTTCAAGCTGCCCGCCGCGACGGTCGTTCAATTGATTCCCACCGAGGCCTGCAATCTGCGCTGCCCATTTTGCAACCAGTGGGGCGAGAACGGTTACTTCCTGAGCGGTGCCCGTCACGCGACGCACATGGATGAAGCTGGCCTGAAGCGCCTGGTGCGCAGTCTCGCACCAAAAAGTTCGTTGATCAGCGTGCACGGAGGAGAGCCTTTCGCTTACAAACACACAGCGACCTTGCTCCAGCTTTTGCGCGAACAAGAATTCGACGTGATGTTTTCAACCAATGGCACATTACTTAAGCCGCATCTGAAGCAGTTAGCACAAATAAGAAACCTGTCGTTTCTTTTGTCTATCGATGGTGACGAGGAGACGCACGATCGCATTCGCGGTATAGGAAGATTCAAACAGGCACGAGAGGCAATGGCCTCCTTGTTCGAATTGCGCCGTGTGGCGGGCTTACCGCTGCCGCTGGTCATCATGAGCATAGTGGTCTGCGAGTGGACTACGGCAGTTTTGGAAAAAGCCTATGAGGTGGCGCGGGAATTCAATGCCTTTGCAATTAACTACAACTTTCGCTGGTTCCTCACAAAGGAAGTTGGCATCGCGTACGAGGCGCACCTGCAGAAGGAGTTTGGCTTGAAATCATCCGGCGCGTGGCGTGGTTGGGTTTCGCCGGATCATGAGAAGCACGATTACGGTAACGTGGCTGGTGCTTTGAAGGCCGTATTGCGAAAGAAGAGATACAAACTGTCGCCGCCATTTGTGGTTACCACCCCAAGCCAACTGCGCGGCAACGACTATGAAAACTACTTCACCGACTATCTCAACACCTTTGGCAATGAGAGCTGCTTCATGCCGTTCTACTGGGCCAGGATTCATGCCAATGGCGATTTGATTTTCTGCCCCGGTCATCCCGACATCATCGCGGGAAATGTTTTTCGCGACGGACTTATGGAGTCTTTCAACTCCGCGATGGCCGTGAAGTTTCGCAAGCACATGCTTCGCAACCGGCTTCCCATCTGCAATCGCTGCTGTGGGTTGTACATGACCAACCCGGCGCGTCCTTTCGAGCAGAAGGCACGGCGGCGGCTCGGGCTGCCAAAGAAAGTCGCGGTTCATTACCCGTAAGTGGACTAGCTCCGCTCTGTCCTTCCTGGCAAACCGGTTCTCTAACGTTCGGCTCGTCAGGGTGGCGAATCGTCACCCTCTTGATCAGAATCGAGAGGCAATTTGTCACCGGACCGATCCCTGTTGGGAGCCTTTACTCATGTTTCCTGCGTAAGCGAGGCTCTTGCACGCGCACCAGGAAGACGTGGATGCGGCATCGACGTTGCCTAGAAGACATGTTTAACTCACTTTTCCGTTTGGTTCGGCTCGTCTAGCTTAGGGATCCATCCACGATCGTGAACTATTATTATTTCAAGGCCGCGCCTGTCGATTTTGGATCATACGAAATTCCCTGGGGAGCCATATGAAAGACGGATCTTTCAGGACTCGTTTTGCCGGCCGCACAGCCTGGATTATCGCAATCGTAGTTGTTTCGACGATAGTAGCGATGATCGTCTCATGGCGTGCGCCCGGACTTAACCTGTATGCGCGTGACTTGTTAATGCAGTCACGCGGTCCCATCCCTCCGCCTAACGACATTGTTATCGTTGCCATAGACGAAGCCAGCATCGGCCGGCTTGGGCAGTTCCCATGGCCTCGTGCTCTAACGGCACGTGCACTTGATGCGATCTCCTCTGCGCAACCCAAAGCCATTGGCCTCGATGTGCTTTACAGCGAACCCACGAGCAGCCTGGATGACAACGCTCTGGGCGACTCAATCAGACGTACCGGGAACACAGTTGTCGCCGCGCAACTTATAGAATTCACAGACGAAGGTGGGACTTCCTCCATCCGCTGGCTTCGCCCTTTACCTCTTTTCGAAAACTCGGCAACCGCGGTCGGGCACGTCAATATATCGACCGAAGCCGATGGCCAAGCACGGGAGCTGCCGTTACGAAAGTCCGATGATCAAGGACAAGCGATCTGGTCCATTGCTTTGGAAACCATTCGAGTTGGGGAAGGGCTTCGCGCCGGCAGCCTCCGCGAGACATCCGGAGGAGTCAGTCTTGGCGCGCGCGCCATTCCGGTCGCGCGCAACGTTTCCAGAATTCGATTTGCTTCAAAAAGCGGTGCGCGACCTGAGGATGACTTGCGCGCGGATCGAATGGCGATTGACTATGTCGGCCCCCCGGGCTCGTTCTCACATCAGACATACAGTTTCACGGAGGTGCTGGACGGGAGTGTCTCTCCACAAAGTTTTCGCGGCAAGTATGTGCTGATCGGGGCAACGGCGGCGACACTCGGAGATCATGTTGCGTCGCCATTCGCCCATTACGAAGGAGTGGCCGGCCAACAATACGGGGAGCTAATGCCGGGCGTTGAGGTATTGGCTAACTCGATAAATACGATTTTGCGGTCGCGCTTCTATCGCGAAATCCCAAACTGGTTGGTGGCCTTCATAGCGGCTCTGGTCGCGGCGGGGGTTATCGGCTCGCTGGCCATAGCTCAGGGGCGATTCGAAGGGTTCAAGCAGGTAGGAGCTCTTTTAGGATTGCTTCTAATGATTCTAATCGTTTCCTATCTAGCCTTTGTACATCTGCTGCTTGTTCCTCCGACAATGGCGGCGCTCGTTTCGTTTGCCACCGCCGCACCACTTGCGCTTTTGCGTCGATCGCTCAGCGCCAGCGCCGATTTAGACTCACGTATTGCCGAGTTAACAACCGCCGACGAATTGCTGCCGCTGTCGGCACCGGAATTAGTATCTGGAAATGACTCGACCGCAAGTCCGGCAGCGCTCATAGCTCGTCTGACTGGGGCCCACAGCGTAGCGATTTATGTTACTCAGGAAGCAAAGCCTGGACGTTATCGACTTGCCGTGTCGTATGGCGTCATTCCTTTATCTTTCCTAACCGAGGATCCACTACAGGACACAACCTCCTCGGTGCAGGGCCTGCGCGGTACCGCGATCAATCAAGACAAACCTCCGCATGAAGAAGAGCAAACCAGTTTGGGCGTTCAGTTAAAGGTCCCGCTGGGCAGAACCGATAAGCGTTCGGGCATGCTCACTATTGCGCCTGATTCTGAACGTAAGATTGATAATGAGACTCTACGTCTTTGCGTTGAGATAGCAACCAGCTATCTTGTGAGAATTGAAAATGAAACATGGCAGGAGCGCAGTTCGGCGTCGTGGCTAAAACATTTTCCCCGGGGTATTGAGTGGAAGACCCAAGCTCTCGGGCTCTTGAACCAACGTATGCTGGCGCGCGCGCGTTTTGTGGACAGAGCACTACGCTCAGCCGAAGAGGGTTTAATGGTTGCCGACATCAGCGGGTGCATCGCATTTGCAAATCCACGCGCTGCTGAAATACTGGGGGTCCCCGAACGCGCGCTTATAGGAAGCGATCTTTTTCGCAGATTAAGAGACATCAAATATCCCGGCTCAGAATCTTCCCAAAAGGACGATAACGAAGAGCGCGCGATATTGATGCGCTTGGTTATTGAACGCAAGCGCTTCGAGGGAGAGATCCAGATCAGCGATGCGCCATCGCGTTATTGCATTTTGCGAGTTTCGCCGGTGACATCAGGGGAAGACGGCACCGGTCAAATACTGGGGCTGGTTGCAGCGCTTTCGGATGTGACACATCAGCACGAACTTCAGGAAATGAAGACAGATGTCATGACGCTAGTTACCCACGAATTACGAACGCCGCTGACTGCGATACAGGGAATGAGCGAGGTACTCGCACAGTTTGACGTAAACGAAGAGCGACGGCGCGAGATGCATCTGGTGATTAATGATGAGGCTAAACGACTGTCTCAGATGATCAATGAATACCTTGATCTCACAACTCTCGAATCCGGCGCCCGACCGCCACGCTTCACTGCCGTGCGTATTGGGTCGCTGGTCGAGCGTGTCCTCTTGCTGCTGGATCCCGTTGCCGCCGCGCGTAACATTAAAATTGTAAGCCGTGTTGCTCCCAACCTCCCTGGCGTGCTTGCAGACGCCGACTTGATTGGACAGGCCCTGACGAATTTGATCGCGAATGCGATCAAATATAGTAGCGCCCAAACCGAGATTGTTGTCGAAGCCCGCGCCGATGAGGACGCTCTAGTCATTGAGGTAATCGACCACGGCTACGGCATTCCAACGCAATCTCTTAATCGTATCTTCGAGAAGTTTTACCGCGTACCACGCGTAGAGGATGCGGATGTTTCAGGGACTGGTCTGGGACTCTCACTGGTGCGTGAAATCGTGGAATTGCACGGTGGTCGAATAACCGTGAAAAGCGATCCAGGCGTTGGTTCAACTTTCTCTATTCGCTTGCCGTTGGTGCGTAAAGAGAACTAGGCTGTAGAGTAAATCAGTTCGACGCGAATGGCTGATAAGCGTTAGCAGACTCTGAACAAGGGGTTGACGACTCTGCATTTAGCCCGCGAAGCGCGGCGATAGCGTAAAGCCTGGGGTGGAGCGAAGCGGAACCCCAGGATCGTTGGTGCGTAAAAGGAAAAGCCCGCGAAGCGGTCGACAGAGACTCATCGTTAGTAGATCCCGGCTTGTTCGCTACATTCAAGTTATAGTCTGACATTACAACGCGAAGCCTATCGCAGCTCTCTTAGAACGACTTAAGTTATATGCCTGAAACTTCTCCACACGTGCTGGTCGCCGACGACGAGCGCTCGATTCGGTTGACTCTGGAAACCGGACTCACGTTAAGCGGCTTTCGCGTAACGTGTGCCCGTACCGGACGAGAAGCCATTGAAGCGGCGCGGGTTTCGCGCTTCGATGCGGTGGTAAGCGACATTCTGATGCCTGACGGCGATGGACTCGACGTCGTCCGAGAGCTGCGCACGGTCTCGCCCGGCACCCCAATCATATTGATTACTGCACAGGGATCCGTCGAGCTGGCTGTGCGGGCAGTTTCGGAAGGGGCGAGCGACTTCATTGCGAAGCCTTTTGAAGTGGCCTCGCTGGCGGCGTTGGTGCGTCGACACCTGAGCGCTCGAGACGAAGCGGAACGGATGAGCACGCCCGGCAGTGAAGACGCGCTGGAGGAGTTCTCACGTTCCGGCCTGGTAGGACGAAGTGGCGCCATGGTCAGCGTCTATAAGCTGATCGCTCACGCGGCGCGCATGGACGCTACCGTGCTGGTACTGGGCGAGTCCGGGACGGGAAAGGAACTGGTCGCCCGCGCAATTCACGAGTTCAGTCCGCGAGCGCGCAAACCGTTTCTCGCGATCAACTGCGCAGGGTTAACCGACACCCTACTGGAAGCGGAATTATTTGGGCACACGAAAGGCTCGTTTACAGGCGCGACGACAGATCGGGCCGGGCTGTTTGAGGCAGCGGAGGGCGGTACCCTCTTGCTGGACGAAGTGGCTTCAACCAGTCCCGCCTTTCAGGCGAGTCTTTTGCGCGCATTACAAGTAGGTGAAGTGCGCCGGGTCGGTTCGACCGAAGTTCGCCGCGTCAACGTTCGCGTTATCGCAGCGAGCAACGCACCTTTGCACGAATTAGTGGCTTCTGGCAGTTTCCGACCGGACCTGTTTTACCGTCTCAGTGTATTAACAATCGAACTTCCGCCGTTGAGTGAGCGTGGCGGAGACGTTGAAGCGCTGGCGCTCCATTTCCTGCGAAAAATAAAAAAGGGAGAAGAGCCTGCGCGGCTTTCCAACGAGGTTGTTGATGCTCTAAACGCTTATGCCTTCCCCGGCAACGTGCGCGAATTGGAGAACATCATGACGCGCGCCGCTGCGCTCTGTTCCAGCGAACTGATCACGATCGATTGCTTACCACACAGTGTTGTCGCCTCTACGAATAACATAACGAGTTCATCGTCACGTAATGATCCAGTTGCTACAATCGCAGCGGATCGACCAACAATAGAGGAGTTACAACGTCGCTACCTACAACTGATACTGACCGAAGTCGGAGGTAATCGGCGCCGGGCCGCGGCCGTGCTTGGCCTTAACCGTCGCACCATTCAACGGCTCATTGCCAGGTATGATCTTTTTTCTCTTGCGGAAAAAGAAGTGCCGGCTGACGTAGACGCAGAATTGGATGACTTTAGTGTCGATAGTATCGCTCATGAGGATGACTCGTAATCTAAGTGAAGTCCTCAGCGCCTCAAATTAGACGGAACAGCACCAGACAAATGAGATCGGCGCTCGGCGGTCTGCTTTGCCGCGTACTCTTTCTGATGGCGGCGGTGCACATGATGCACTGTGCAACATTGGCGCAGGGGACTGTGGAAGCAAGGATCGCCAGCGTGAATGGTCGGGCAACGATTTCCGGGAATGCTCGCACTGCAACGAGCATCGTACGCGGCGTGATAGTGGTACCCGGTGATGACGTTGATACACGCGCCGGAGGTCGCGTCACTATCGAACTGAACGATGGTAGTCTGGTCATCATTCAACCGGGTTCTCTTGTAACTTTCCAGGACTACCGCAATGCTGGTTCACTCCGAGAATTGTTGAAGGTTGCGGTCGGTCGGGTGCGCGTGCGAATCAACCACTACGGAGGCCGACCGAATCCGTACCGCGTGAATAGCCCGACTGCTTCGATTGCCGTCCGGGGTACGGAATTCAGTGTCGCGGTCGAGACCCGTGGTGATACTGAGGTCGTGGTCTATGAAGGACTAGTTGAGGTTTCCAGCCTCGCCGCGCCGTTGCGCCGCGTGCTGGTGGAAGCCGGACATGGCGTCATCATCCGGGCCAACGACGACATCCGCTTTTTCGTCCCTGGCCTGAACAAGGAAATGGGCGAGCGTACGACTGGCGGTGGGAAACACGCTGAAGAAAATGCAGATTCACCGGATACACTCGTGACGTCTGCCAAACTTGCCGGGGAGTCCCTTCGCACAGCAGCTGGAGTTTACGAGCGATACTTTGAGAGTATCGTCGAGAGTGGTGAAACGACTCTTCCATCCCGTTTCGCAGCCTTTCCTGATCCGTATTTCGATAGCATCGACAATCCGTCTTACGCCACCGAGTTTAAGACTACCGAAGGCCGCGTCTTTTTCTTGCCCTCCATGGGAGGCACACGCGAGACCGATGACGCTCGGCAACTCTTCGGACTCAGTGAGCCCCGCTCGGTTGATTATAGCTTTTCGCCACAAGCCTCATTATTTGTTCCTTTGCCGAGATACCGCGCCGTCATAGGAGGCCGTGTCGCCGTTGCGCGCGACGGTTTTCAGTCTCGGACCATCGAAGAAAATGCTGCATTGGCAGGGCCTTTCCCCGCAGGCACAACAGGAACACGTTCCGTCGATGGTTTGACCACCAACAAGCTTTTTACGGCTTCGCTTTTGGCTGCGCGCCGGTTCGGAAGTAGCGGTCGTACGAGCGTTGGTTTCGGCCTGGATTATTTTAAGACCCACGGCAGACTCTCCAATTCCATTTCGCTATCGGATCCTGCAGGAGTTACGGCGCTCCAGCTGGTCAAATCGCGTTCGCTAGCAAGTCGCACGAGATTAACGCTGGGTTTGACGCGAGAGTTAGAAGGGGGCCAGAAGCTGGGACTTTTCTTCCGCTATGGATTGACATCAGCGGACGATCGCGAACGCTCACGGACAATCAACGGGGCGCAATGTCTTCTCAACCGTAATATGACGACGGGCCGTTCTTCTGAACTTGGATTTAGGTGGCGAGGCCCAATCACAAAGCGCCTTTTCTACGGGATTGAGGCCTCTTATCTCTTTGCGCCTACAACCGAGCGCGCGCGACATATCGGCGTAGTAGATTCGAATATAGCTGGACGCTCATCCCGCGCTACATTGGGCTTCGGTGTTGGTTACATCTTCAAGCCACGCACGCTGTTTAGTTTTGATGTGGCTGGGGGCATAGCGCACATCAACGATGCCCGTAGCGAGAAGGCGACCGGCAATTTACTCGAGAAAGAAAGGAAAAGCGCGTCCTTCGTTTCGCTTCACGCGGCTGTTCAGTCCGACGTCTGGCGGCGATTATTCGTTAGCGGCTCGATACTCTCCATCACACAGTCACAAGTAGCGGATTTGAATCTTTATCCGGATCGTTTCGGCCGGGTGATGACAAGCGAAGGTGTGTTCACCCCCGATGGCCGCACTCATGACCGCTTCACTGACTATTTCTCCAATCTCGGGTTCGGCTGGCGTTTCAACCGAAACTTTCTCGCCGAATACATTTTCTCCACTGACTTTGGCCAAACCTCTCCTCGGCATACGCTGCTATTCCGCTACACGTTCAGCCGTCCGGGCGACACTGCCACCAAGTAACCTTTGCCGCGCATTGGATAATCCAATTTGTCAGCCTGAGCTTGTGCTCCGTTCTGCTCACTAGCATTACTGGTGGCGGAATGTCGCTACGAATCCTCACAGGGGTGTCACTGTGTCCCACAGTATTCGCGAAATCTGCAAACTCCTGAGCCGTTCTGCCGGAATAGCTATTGCAATAACAAATACCTTACTCCTTGACGTAAACCTGATTAGTCGAAAAGAGGGTCATTGATGTTATTTCCCGTTCGTTTGCTGATGCTATCCGGATTGCTCGTCCTATCCGCGTCCGCCATGGCGACTCGTGCGCAACAACCACTTGAGACCGAACGGCGAGACCTCCACAAAAGGGTGCGTTCGAGGTACAGACTGCTTTTGAATTTCAAACTTCGAAAGAGGGAACTGAGCGCGCGTTCCCCTTTGCATTCGAGTATGGGATCACCGACCGGATCTCAATCATGGTAGAACCAGTTTTCTATACGGCTATCCGACCTAAAGCGGGAACGAGAGGGACGGGTGCTGGCGATCTCGAAGTAACGCTTTCTTATCCTTGCGCGTGAGAAGGGATGGAGGCCCACACTGGCATTAGCTGGTGAAGTAAAGGCCCCGACTGCGCGAAACGTTCATCGGCACGCGGAAAACTGATTTCGCAGTCTATCTCATTGGAAGCAAACGATCGGGAAAATTCGATTCGTACGCAAACGTTGGTTATACGTTCGTGGGAAAACCAGCTGGCGCGCAGCTGAAAGACTTCGCCAACTTCGCGCTGGCCGAAGAGTTTTTTGTCAACCCAAAGTTCGCCATGGTAGGCGAGATCCTTGCGAATACCGGCTCCTCGCCGGAAGCAGTTCCGGGAGCAGTCCCGAATCCAAACGTGACGCCCGAAGTCTCGTCTGGTGAAATCGTCGGGATGCTTGGGCTTCGCTATCGGCTCCCTGAGAGGCTGTTCTTCACGTTTGGAGTCAGCTATGACAATAATCAGGCTGTCTTATTGAGACCGGGTCTCACTTTCAGCTTCAATCGTCCCGGCCGGACGCGGCAGCAGTAGAATTCGGTGATCTGAACAGTGATCGTGGCAAGTCCTAATTACAAGTCCGCGGGAATCGTCGCTGTGTGGGGTATCGCCACGTTTCTCCTCTGTTTTGAATGGCCACTTACAACACAGGCCAAATCCGCCACCGGTAGCGTGAAAGGCGTCGTCAAAGCAACTACGCAAACCTCTGGGACCCGTTCCATTTTTCTGACCAACGCCAGGGTCACGCTTGTGAACCGTGATTTACCTGAGCAAGTGTTCAAAACTATTACCGACGACGCGGGCGCTTTTGGTTTCACCAACTTGCCCGCCGCTAATTATCTGTTGAGCGCTGAGGCTGATGGATTGCCGAAGGTCACTCGCGAGATCTCGTTGACCGAGGGTGCCACACTCTTTGTCGAGATTGAGCTGACTGCTTCGGTCTCGGAATCGGTAACCGTGCGCGATGAAGAGGGGTTACTCAGCACGGCGGAAACCAGCACGTCCAATAGTGTTCTCGAGAAGACATTGAAGAATGTGCCGCTGCGCGCCGAAAACTACGAGAGCGCGCTGCCACTCACTCCCGGCGTAGTGCGAGCGTCTAACGGAGATGACCATGTTAAAGGAGCACGCAGCGGGCAAAGTGCCTACACGGTTAATGGCGCGGATGTTACCGATCCGGTTACCGGCAACTTGGCCTTCGACCTTCCGCTCGAAGCAGCAGCCAGTGTACAGGTTGAGGAGAACCCCTACTCATCCGAAATCGGTCGCTTGACGGGAGGCGCTACCAATCTTGAAACCAAAGGTGGAGGTAACAAATTCAAGGTGAGCGCAGCGCGTGTCTTCCCGACATTTCGCTATTTTCTAAAAGGCCCGATAGATTCATTCAGACCACGGATTACTTTTAGCGGACCTATTATTCGTGACCGCTTTTTCTTTCTCCAATCTTTTGAGTATCGCTTTACCCGAGTCCGCGTGCCGAGCCTTGCGGCACCAGGAGATGATTCGACTTCTGAAAATTTTAGCTCTTTCACTCAACTCGATTTCACCATCAATAAGAACCATCGAGCGAAGTTCGTTGGAGCGCTTTTCCCGCAGAAGGTCCGCAGTTTCGGTTTGAATACTTTTAACCCACAGGAGACAACGCCAAACATTAAGCGCCGTGGAACGCTCTTTTCCGTTTCCGAGCAGGCCATCTTCCGCGACACATCATTTCTTTCATCCACCCTTAGCTATAAGACATCCGGCGTTGACATTTTCCCGAAAGGAGAGATGCCACTAACGCTTGCTCCCGAGGGAAGCATGGGAAACTACTTCGCCAATACCAGTCGGCGCAGCCGCCGTCTTCAATGGCAGGAGACTTATTATGTGCGTCCTTTCACCGCCGGCGGACAACACTCTCTAAGAATCGGTGGCGAGTTTGACCGCACGAACATTTCAGCCAGTTTTCACAACAACTCCATTCTCGTTCGTCGCAACAACGGCATACTTGCTCAACGCATCGACTTCACTGGATCAGGTGCGGCGGCACTACGAGTGAACGAGTCAGCTGCCTTTCTGCAAGATCGTTGGGTTGTAAACCGGAAGCTGACTGTTGACGCTGGACTGCGCTTCGACCGAGATGGGATCGCGCGCCATGCCAATCTTGCGCCGCGTCTCTCGTTCATGTTTCTTCCACTAAGGAATAGTCGCACGGTCGTGCGGGGCGGTCTTGGCCTCTTCTATGATCGGATGCCGCTCTCCGTGGCGTACTTTGACGACGTTAGCCGGGATCTCGAAGATGAGGAGGGTTTCTCGAGTCCGCTTGATACTTCAGGGAGCTTCGCAGAACTTCCGGAGCTCATCGTCACTCGCTTCGCACCTGACGGTCTTACCGCAACAGACGGCCCGCGCCGTTTCGTCAACGAGTTGGAAGGACCTTTGCGCAATCTGCGCAGCGTGCGCTGGAGTTTGCAACTCGATCGAGAATTGACGAAGGATCTGACACTGCGCATCGGTTATCTTCGACGGTCAACGACCAGGGAGTTGCTGCTGCAGCCGCGCACGATCAGTGCAGACACAGACATCCTGAGTCTGAGTAGCACGGGACATTCGCGCTACACAGAGCTGCAAATACTCGGTATGTACAACGACCCTCATTTGGGGAACTGGAAC
>JALYTI010000230.1 GCA_030854375.1 Acidobacteriota bacterium
GATTGATCTGAACAACGAACCCGAGCTCAAGTCAGTCGTTGATCTAAAGCACATGGCCGAACACGCTTTAACGATGTTGCGTGCGGCGCTGGATGCTTTTACCTCAAACGACGCCATTGCGGCCCGTGAGGTGATTAAGAGCGACACTGAAATCAACGATCTCTATAACCACATATTTCACCAGCTTATTGAACTGATGGTCACGGAACCCGGCACGGCCACGAGAGACGCGCGTCTACTTTTTGTGGCCAAACACCTCGAACGCATCGGTGACTACGTTACCGACATTTGCGAATTGACCGTCTACATGGCTGAAGCTGCTTTCATCAAGCATTTCAAGTAGGACAGACACTCCTGGAGTAGGACAGACATTCCTGTCTGTCGGTGTGCCACAGGCGCTCGTGCGGGTCAAACAGAAAGAGATTTGGCATTTATCATTTCATATTTTTCATTTTTCATTGACGCAACCGCGAAGAAGCAAGCGATCGCGCAAAAGCAAGGAAGCAGCGGTGACAGCAAGGAAATAACCGCGAAAAAGGAAGGGATGTCCTCAATGACAGATGAAAAATATGAAATGAGAAATGAAAAATCTTCCCTTCTGCTCGAATTATGTTGAGCCTAAGGGAACAACCGACAGGGAGCAATGCCTGTCCTACATAATGCAACGACCAATTCTCATTATCGAAGATGACCCTGATATCTCCGAAAGTTTGAAATACAACTTCGAGCGGGAGGGGTGGCCTGCCACAATTGCGTTGACAGGCGAAGTGGGTTTAGCGGCCGCTCTCAACGAACGCGAGCCACCATTGCTAATAATTCTGGATCTGATGCTGCCGGGAATGAGCGGAAGTGAGTTGTGCCGCAGACTTAGAAGAGAGCCTGCGACCCGGCGGACTCCCATTATCATGCTGACAGCAAAAGCATCTGAATCCGACCGCGTGGCCGGGCTTGATCTTGGCGCCGACGATTATCTGACAAAGCCCTTTTCAGTACGGGAGCTTTTGGCGCGAGCGCGCGCCGTAATGCGTCGGACGGATGAGACTAAGGGCAAGACTTACGAGGATGATCAGCTGCAGATCGATTTCGACGACATTCGAGTCACCTGCCGTGGTAACAAAGTGAAGCTCACCAACAAAGAGTTTAGCTTGTTGACTGTTTTGGCAAAGAGCACGAACCGCGTAGTCACGCGCCAACAATTGCTGGACAACGTCTGGGGCTATGACTATTACGGTGATGCACGGACGCTCGATGTCCACATCCGGCGGCTGCGACAAAAGCTCGGCGAATGCGGCGATTGCATTGAAACGGTTGTCGGCGTCGGCTATCGTTTCATAGGCTGCCCGGCAAAAGTTTGATGCGGCATTTCCTTTGCCGGCTCGATGTTTAGAAAGGGCACTTGTGCCCCGACCGTGGCGCACAAGTGCGCTGATTAAACGGTCATTTAACGTCTTATCGTGATTGCGAAAGTCGATGCATTTTGATTCCTGGAGGCAGCCTCGCGTGCCTTTCGGTAATAAACATGTCCAGAGGTAATGCTTATCTGATCGCCGCCTGCTCTGTTTTCCTCGCATTTTTTCTTCTGCTGCCTTCCTTTACGGCGCGAGTCACTGCTGCTTGTATTCTTGTGGTGGTCGCCGCAGTGTTGCTTGGCGGCGGCCGTCTACACCGAACGTCCACGCAAAAACTCCACTCAAATCCTGACACTACGCCTGCGGAAAGGGAGTCCAACGCCGACACTTTCGAGCTGGGAAAATTGTTTGAAGCAACGATGAGCGGAATGCGCGAAGGCTTGCTGGTCGTTGATAAGGACATGCGCGTTGTAGCTTCAAATGCAGCGGCCCACCGGTTGTTCAATCTGTCCCGGGGAAAGCTCGATGCCCAGCGTCTGACGGAACTCACGCGCAATCCCGCAATGTACAGCGCTTTTCTCGATGCGCTCAAAGGGATTGAGCGCAGCGGAGTCAAGATCGAAACGCATGGCCCAGAAAGATTAGTCTTCGATCTTCGAGTCGTCCCGCTTGGGAGTGCCAACGGAAAGGGCGCGGAAAGCGGTCGGGGCGCCCAGGGAGCATTGGGCGTTTTCATTGACGTCACTCGCATGGAACGACTCGAGCATATTCGACAGGAATTTCTTTCCAACGTTTCCCACGAACTGCGCACTCCGCTGACAGCGATACTCGCATTTGTCGAAACGCTTGAAGCTGGAGCAATTGATGACAAAGAAAGCAGCCAACGTTTTCTGTCCATCATTAGCAAAAACGCTACGCGGATGCGCGACCTAATCGGTGACATTCTCGAACTAAGCGCAATTGAAGCGGGGAATGTCCAGGTTGAAACTGAGCGAGTTGAGCTGTACCCAATTGTGAACGATGTCATTTCATCGCTTGCAACTAAAGCTTCCGCGGAAAGGATAGTTGTGACAAACGCCGTTCCTCGCGAGGCTATGGTCCATGCTGACGCGCGCCGGCTTGAGCAGATGTTGACCAACCTCGTGGATAATGCCATCAAGTTTAACCGTGCTAATGGAGTGGTGACGATCAAATACGAAAACTTTGCGCGAGGTAACAAAGCCGGGACACAGGATCACGAGACGGCGGCGCACAAAAACCAGACTGGAGCGCGCGATAAGATCATTGTCGAAGACACAGGGGAAGGAATTCCGGGCCAGCACCTGGAGCGTCTCTTTGAAAGGTTTTATCGCGTAGATCGCGCGCGTTCGAGAGAAATGGGCGGCACGGGTCTTGGGCTTGCGATTGTGAAGCATCTGGCACGTGCGCATGGAGGTGAAGTCAGCGTCACGTCGGAGCTGGGAACGGGGAGCACCTTCACTATCGAGCTGCCGCAGGTTTAGTGCCTCCTGTCGCGGCTCTGCCGCCGTCGCAGTGCGGTAAGGCTCTGCCTTACGGTCGTCAGGTTTGAAAGTCCGGAGGCTGCGCCTCCGATATTGCATCGAGGCGGAGCCTCTTCAAAAATAAGCATCCGGACGGTAAGGCGGAGCCTTACCGCACTGCACGGCGGCAAAGCCGCAATCGACGTTCCCTACAATAATGTGGAAGCCGCCATCCCTCGCGTGTACTCCCGGAATTCCAGGCGGCGTTGTGTTGCCGCCACCGTGCAATTTGAAAGCGCGTTCGACGGCCGCTATACACTCTTCAATCGTCAGCAGCTCGGCAACTTCCCGGCACGTAAGCAAAAGAGTTTCTCTCGGTTTCATTGGCTGTGCCTATGCGTGACCCGATAGAAGATTGTCGAGCTTGTCTCCAGGCGCCACTTCAACCGGTTCATAATCTTTCCGAAAAATTCGCGCCCCGGAAGATCCTTTCAGGACAGTTGAGCCATTTTCCACACGAACCATCGCGCCTTCTCTGAGGCCGGCCACAGGAGTGTCGTTCTCTTCGAGGAATTGAATAATCCTCTCTTCTTGCGTTTCGCCCATATGCGTTGAATTCGGATCCGGGTCGAGAAAGTGCGGACTGATTTGAAACGGAACCAGCGCAAGCGCGTCGAAGGAGGGCGGCTGCACAATTGGCATGTCTTTGGTTGTCTTGATGGTGGGTCCCGCCACGTTTGCGCCGGCGCTCGATCCTATATAAGGCATACCCGCATTCACCCTCAGCCGTATTGCGGAAAGGAGATCATGATCGTAAAGAGATTTTAAGAGTCGAAAGGTATTTCCGCCGCCTATGAAAAGTGCGTCGGTTTCATTCACAGCCTGGCGCGGGTTTGCGGCTGTGTGGATCGAGTCCAGCTTGTGGCCCATCTTCTGGAAACGCTCACGCGCCGTCGCGGCGTAAGCATTGCGATCGTAAAGGGCGTAGGGAATGAAAAGAACCCTGTCCTTAGACCCCAGTAAGCCGCGGATTTCAGCTTCGGCATGATCCAGATACCCACTGCCGTGAAGCGTGGAGTTGCTAATCAGCAAAACGCGCTTGGTCTTATCGTTCGTTTGTGCGCTCAAGGTAGATCCTCCAATTCTGTTTCAATTGCTTTATGCGACCGCATGTAGCAGCGCGTAGGCGATACCGGTTGCCATTGCCCCTGCGGTTCTCGGGTTGGGAAGGGGGCATGCCACCGCTGCTGCGCTACAGCATTATTGCGGCGATTTTATTTCTGGATAGTTGGAGGGGGTTAGCGCTTTCCTTCGTCGAGTGCTCGGAGCGTGTCGAGAATGAGGTTGGTGTTGCTGAGCGCCTGGATACGAATGGGAAATCCCTGGGCCGATTTTTGAAACTCAAAACCACCGTGGGTTATTTCCACAATCTGACGGAAGCCGATCTCCCCTGAAGTTCCACCCACTTCCGCATCAACTATTCTTCCTTTATTGAAAAGCACGCGTCCATTTACGCGTTCGCCCATCAGCGTCAGCGAGCCCGTAAGTTTCGCGTTTTCGATCACCTGAATCGCATCGAAAACACTGATAGCGGAGAGGTCACCGGCGAGCGTGACGTATTCAGCAACATGGGTCGGATGTGCAGGCGCGTCAGGTCGCAGATCGGGACGACGCGCTCGCCGGATGGCTTCGAGGCCGCTGGCAATATTGATTCGAGCATCGAGCTGCTTTGCTTCCAGCAGCCGCTCGTAGGCGCTGTCGAAATCGTCACGCTCGATATAAAGACTTGCAAGCGCCAGACACTGGCGCGCAGCTTCATCCTTCTGCTTTTGAACAGTAGAGATTTCCCGCATTCGCTCTCGTAGCGGAATGGAGCGAGGGTTTCCCTCAAGGGCCGTGCGCAGTCGCTTTAGAGCGCGTTCCGGCGCCTTGTATTTGAGGAAGAGCTCAGCATCAAGCAGCGCGGTATCTACCTCGCTGACGTGCTCTGATGGTGGAGGAGGACTGGGCATTATCTTTCAGGGCAAATTTAACACAGGCTGCGAAGCAGGCGGGAGTATAAAGCCTTGGACGGTGAAAAATCTGCTTGGGAATTGAGCTA
>JALYTI010000231.1 GCA_030854375.1 Acidobacteriota bacterium
CTATTGAGTGGTGCCGACGCCCTCCCTGATGGTCGGGCTACTGCCCCGGACCGCTAACGCGTGGTGGTACGTGCCGCAGCCGCGATTGCCGTGGTGACAGACTCAGTGGACCTCTGTGGTTTTTGCGGTTTTGCTTTTTCCCTTTTTTTCAACTGGCGGCGGGAGTTTGTTTGCGGCTTGAAGAATTGATTCGGCGTTGTCAATGAGTTGGTCGAACCTGCCGATCTCCTCATCACTCTGCGCTTCCGCTTGCAGTGGTTTCAAGTGATCAACTATTCGAGAGGCTGCGGCTGCTAGCTTACGCAATGCTTTTGGCAGGAGTGGATTCTTTTCGTCGCGGGCACTTACATCATCGATATTGGTAATCGCCTCTTCAAAAATTCTGGCGATATCGCCGATGAGTTCGGCGCGCGTTCCTGAAGGCAGGTCTCCCCAACTCTCGGAATCCTTTTTCAACTGCTTGGCATTTGTCGCCTCTGTCGCCTGCGCGCGGTTTATTGCGAGCACGCGACGATCTGCGGCTTTGACGAAAACGTCGATGCGCTTATCCAGCTCCTGCGCGTCCTTGACGAGCTCGACCTCCTGCGGCGTCAAGTGCTCTCGAGCCTGAAGGGCACGGGCGGGGGCCGGAAAACCAAAAACCCATATCGAAATAATTGTCAGTGACAAAATGGAAGCGCGGAAAACCATATGTTGCTCTATTCCGGTGTGATCGAAGTTTTTTGAATGGGCTTGACGGCCTCTTTTTGATCCGAGGACTTCTGTTGACGATCGCGAAGGACGGTATGGCCGTAGAAAGAATTCAGCGCCTCGGTTCGTCCATTCCTGGCGAAGTCTTCAATTTCCTTTATCCAAACTGCATATTCTGAGGGAGTGCTGCGGCGTATCGTACTCAACCGCGGTCCTTGTGCACGAAGTGTTAACTCAACACGTTTGTAGAGGTCGCGTGTCTTGTTGTTGTCGCGACTAACAGTTTTCAAAAAACCAAATACATCATCTACCAACGCCCAATATTGGCCTGCTTCCGCCGCCGCCCCATCGTAGTTGTGCTGCGAAGTCGCCGTTTCAGCATTCGTCAAATGAGTTTCGGCAAGGTCGAGAGTTGTGCGCACCCGCGCTTTCGGATCTTTCGAATCGTTAAGTTGGGAGCGCTCCGGACGCGAAACGATTTTCAACGGCGGTGGCGCCACCAGCGGCTGGGCAGAAGGCTCCTGACCGTGTGCCGCAGGGGCATATACCGCTACCAGCAGGATTATGACCTGGATGCCCCGAATCATAAGACGCTGGTTTTTAGCAAGTTTCATTTGAATGGATCGGTTTCGCCGCGCGGGTCATTGAGCCTTGCGCTTCACGCCTTGACCCAACTTAATCTGACGCCGGAGCGAGGGTAACCGTAATTTCACTTTTTCGATTTCAAGTTGATTTGTCTTCTGATCGGCAGCGGCGAGAAAGCTTTCATAAGCCGCCAGTGCTTGATCGTATTCTCCAAGATAATCATGGGCTGTGGCAATGAAATAATGAGCGACCAGCAAATCTGGCCTTGTCTTCAAGAGCCATTCATATTCATCCAGCGATTGGGCATACTGCTTCAGTTCATAGAGTGCAGTGGCCAGATTAGCGTGAGCGGCATAATTGTTTGGGGCGACTCCAATTACTCTGCGCAGGACGGCCGCCGCGTCACTGAAGCGACGCGCCTGGACCAGCGCTGCGCCGTAGCCTACCGCATAGTCTGCATTGCGTGGCTCAATTTCTGCGGCGCGCCTGTAGAAGGCGAGTGAGCGTACTGGATCAATCGTTCGATATGAGGCGCCGAGACGCGCCAGAAGCATTGCATTGTCGGGGTTCTTTTCGAGCAACGTCGCGAGTGCTTTAGTAGAAGTAACCGCGTCTTCGCTATTTGCTGCCGCTATCTCTTCCGGAGTGCCTGCCACCTTGAGTAAATCATTAGGAGACGCTGCTTGTTTGGTCAGTCCCGAGGCTGCGGCAATCCGGCGCGCCTCGTCAGGTTTGCCGCCCAGTTCATAGGCGGCGACGAGTCGCGTGAGAAAACTCTTGTCGCCTTTAATCAAACCTTCGGCTGTCTTGAGATCAGCGAGGCCGTGTTCGGTATCGCCAATGCTGAGACGAATTTCTGCGCGCTCCATCAGGGCGGGAAGATTGGACGGATCGGTCTGAAGTACGTGGCCCAAACTCGCCAAGGCGCCAGGCTTGTCTCCCGTACTCCGCTGCGCCTGAGCAAGTAAAAGCCAGGTTACAAGCGGAGCTTCCTGGTCCCGCGTCGCTCGCTGGGCGAGTTGCAGCGCTTCTTTCGGATCGCCGGCGCGGAGGCGAACGTCAGCAAGCATGCGGAGCGAAAGGTTGCCCTCCGCATCGAGCATGATCGACTGGCGCAAAATCGATTCGGCCTCGGAATCGCGGTTCAAGCGAACCAGCAGAGCGCCCAGTGCCGAGTAAGGAAGCGACCAACGCTTTCTCAGCTCAATGGCACGGCGGAAACCACTTTCAGCTTCAGCCAAACGTCCGAGTCCAACCAAGACATTCCCCCGCTGAAATTCGGCTTCAGGAAATTCGGGACGCACCTTGATAGCTTCTTCGTAGAACTCCAAAGCCTTGAGAAGGTCGCCGTGGGCGTGCGCGTTTTGACCACGCTCGAATAGTTTGACGGGATCTGCCGCCCCATCCCCAAAGGCGTCTTCGGTCTGCGCTCGCGTCCCACTGCTCAACCCAAGCGCCAACAGCAGCGCCACAGCCAGGCAAAAAAGGGAACGGGACCATGAAGACGTAGTATTTGGCAATCGATCGTTCATGAGAGCAAATCGCAACGAGGCGAGGCAAGAAACAGCCGAGGAGATTTCGATCTTAACACGGCAAAACTGACGACGTCCAAAATCGCATTGAAGAGAGTGTGATCAGTGCAATTCTGAGATGCCGGTTGCGCTGGTCTTGATGCATGAGATAACATTGCCCACCGTAATCCCGCCATTTCATTAAGAAAACGAGAGGCGCAGCACACGTGTCTCCGTTACCGGAGACAGAACGGTTGTGACAAGTTCCCTGATCGAGAACAACAATATAGAGAGCGCCATCCCCGGTGGCGACGACTACCTGATCTTGGCCAAAGAAGCGAAACTCCGTGAATTGTTCCGCGCGATGGGCTCCGCGATCGTTGCATTTTCAGGAGGTGTCGATAGTAGTTACGTCGCATATATCGCCAACGCAGAACTCGGTGATAACGCGCTATGTGTTACCGGTGAGTCAGCGAGCTTGCCGGCTAGTCAAGGTAACGAGAGCGCGCTGCTGGTCCATCAATTTGGCTTGCGAAGAGAAGTCATCCACACTCAAGAGCTGGAAAATACTAATTACGTAGCGAATGGTCCAACACGTTGTTACTTTTGCAAGGACGAACTCTATAAAAAGCTTACAGCGCTCGCTGGCCTGCGAAATATTGAGTTCGTCGTCGATGGTTCTACGCGTGATGATCTTGGCGACTACCGGCCGGGACGGCGAGCCGCAAGCGAGCACGGCGTGCGAAGCCCTCTCATCGAAGCCGGAATGAATAAAGCGGAGGTTAGACTCTTAAGTCGAAGGGTTGGGTTACCGACCTGGGACAAACCTGCCAGCCCATGCCTCTCGTCGCGAATAGCCTACGGCATCCCGGTGACTATTGAACGACTCTCCACAATAGATCGGGGCGAAGAGATTCTTCGCGAAATGGGCTTTCGTGAGTTTCGCGTGCGCCATCACGACAATCTGGTTCGTATTGAAATTGCCGCCGAAGAGATGCCACGCGCTTTACAGCTAACGGTCGTGAATGACCTTGCCGCCAGGTTTCGTGAGCTTGGATTCAAGTATGTGACCCTTGATCTCAATGGTTATCGTAGCGGCGCGATGAATGAGGTTTTGGCTCCACGAGTTAACGATTAGATTAGCGTCGAGTTAAGACTTCGAGCGTTCATTTCTAATGATTGATTCAATGAACGGTTATTGTTGCAGGTCTCAAAACTGCTGCTTAATGATCCGACTTTGACACCTTTCGGAGATTGCCATGGCAAGTTTGCAAAGCACAGCCTACGTAGACGACATTCGCGAGATAAAAGAAGAAAACCCTTTCGAGTCGATGATGTCGCGATTCGACCGGGCGGCGCAGTTGCTCAATCTCGACTCGGATTTATACGCGGTCATGCGCGTTCCAAACAGGGAGCTTAAAGTCTACATACCCACACGCATGGACTCCGGCAGAATTCAGGTTTTTGAGGGATACCGCGTGCAACATAACTTTGCCCGTGGTCCAGCCAAAGGTGGAATACGATATTCGCCCGATGTAAACCTCGATGAGGTGAGAGCCCTGGCTGCATGGATGACCTGGAAGTGTGCGGTGGTGAATGTCCCTTTCGGTGGCGCGAAAGGTGGAATCATTTGTGACCCGCACCAAATGTCGATGGGAGAGCTTGAGCGCATGACTCGGCGTTACGCCTCCGAGCTGCTCGATTTCATCGGCCCTGAAAAAGATGTTCCTGCGCCCGACATGAATACTAACGAACAGACGATGGCCTGGATTATGGACACATACTCGATGCACGCCAGACATACCGTGACCGCGGTGGTGACGGGAAAGCCCATCGATCTGGGAGGCTCTTCAGGACGGCGCGAGGCGACAGGGCGCGGGATTCTGTTCGTAACCAACGAAGCAATAAAACGATTCGGGATGACGCCACAAACCACGCGAGTTGTGGTGCAGGGTTCGGGCAATGTTGGGGGTATTGGAGCTCAGTTGCTTCACGAAGCTGGTTACAAGGTGGTGGCGATTTCCGACATCCATGGCGGCATCTATAACCCCCAGGGTATTGATATTCCCGCGGCATTGAAGCATCTCTACGCAACTCGCTCT
>JALYTI010000232.1 GCA_030854375.1 Acidobacteriota bacterium
GGCTGAGAAAACAAGAGACCTCGCCAGGATTTATCTGGCAGTCGGCATTGATCCGAAGCTTTCAACAATTTTCATTCAATCAGATGTCGCCGAACACGCCGAGCTGACGTGGATTCTTAATTGCGTCGTTAGGATGTCTGAGTTGGAGCGAATGACGCAGTTCAAAGACAAGGCTCGAAATCAGCGTGAGAATATCGGCGTTGGTGTGTTTGATTATCCGGTGTTGATGGCTGCGGACATCCTCCTCTATCAGACTGACCTCGTTCCGGTGGGCGAAGATCAGAAACAGCATCTTGAACTAACGCGCGATTTGGCAATACGATTTAACCGCGATTACGGTGAAACGTTCCGGGTTCCTGAACCTTTCATACCTAAGCTTGGCGCCCGCATCATGTCGCTTTCGGATCCGGCGAAGAAGATGTCGAAGTCAGACGACGATCCCGCCGGCTGCGTCATGTTGCTGGATGACGCGGATGGCATTCAGCGCAAATTCAAGCGGGCAGTAACGGATTCAGGCACTGAGATACGCTTTGATGGATCTCGGCCGGCGATTACAAATTTGCTGACCATCTTTCAGCTTCTCACTGGAAAATCGCCCCAGGAAATTGAGGATCATTTCGCAAATAAAGGCTATGCTCAATTGAAGCAGGAGCTGGCAGACGTTACGATTGAGTATTTGCAACCCTTTCAAGAAAGGGTACAAGCGATCAGAGATGAGGAGTTGAGCGACATACTGGAAAACGGCCGCGACAAGGCGCAGCGGATTGCGAAACCGACACTGGAGACTGCGAGGGCCCGAATGGGCATTTCAGGCGCCAGGGGTTCAAAACTATTGGCGGAATCCGGGATGAGGACCTAAATGGACGAAATCAGAAATGGAACTGCAGCCCAACAGGTAGCGGTTACGGAAGAAAAGTCGGGGCCGATAAATGTTACCGGGTCAACACCGGAGATCGTTCCGGACCATACCACCGACGATCTAAAGATCGTGATGGGGGATTTTGATGGTCCGCTTGACCTGCTGCTCCACCTGATTCGCCAGGAACAGGTGAACATCTATGACATTCCCGTCGCGCGCATCGCCGACGAGTACCTCCATTATTTACAGTTGATGCAGGAACTGGACATCGCCGTGGCCGGCGATTTTTTAGTAATGGCGGCAACTTTGATCGAGCTTAAGACCAGGATGCTCCTGCCGCGCGATCCCTTTGCCACGGAAGAGGAGGAAGACGACCCTCGCAAGGATCTCGTGGATCAATTACTCGAATACCAGAAGTACAAAGCGGCGGCACAGATGCTTTGGTCACGCGCGACTGTTGAGCGAGCGGTGTTCAAACGCGCTGAAATAGAGACGGATAAAAACAATCCCGAAGTTAAAGTGGGACTGTTTGACCTCTTGAAAGTCTTTCAGCAGATCCTGGATCGGCACAAAGAAGAAGTGCTGATGGAGATTGAACGCGAAGAAATCTCAATGGCGGAAATGCTCGAGCGGTTGAGAAATATGGTTATGTCTGCGGGGGAGCTTAATCTGCGTGTTTTCTTTGAACGGGCGCGGTCGCGCCGCGAACTGGTGGTTGCATTTCTATCAGTACTGGAGCTGGTGCGTACGACTGAGATCAAGCTATTTCAGGAACAAACCTTTGGCGACATCGTTGCCAGAGTTGCAACTTAGTTGATAACCAACATGAATAAAGAAAGTGTGCAAAAAGCATTAGATGGAGGCGCTGATCAAGCCGCGCTCAACGAGGAAGCCAGTCGTGAACTCGAGGCAATGGTTGCCGCGGAATCACCGGTGGTCGAAGCCGAAGAGTCTGAGGAATCGGGGACGTACGTCGTTCAAACTACTGCTGAGCGCATTGCGATCATAGAAGCTCTGATCTTCGTTTCAGAAGAGCCGCTGAGCGCGAAAACCATGGCCGACGTGCTCCGCGAGGATCGCGAACTTGTACAAGAGGCTGTAACGGGGCTGGCAGTAGAGTTCAATGGGCGCAACGGGGGTTTGCAATTACGCGAGGTGGCCGGCGGGTGGCAATTTGCAACTCGTCCTCAATTCCACGAGCATGTGCGCGCCTTCCTCAAATCACGACCGAGCGCAAAGCTTTCTATCGCTTCTCTCGAAACGCTGGCCGTGATTGCTTACAAACAGCCTGTCACTGTGCCAGAGATTCTCGAGATTCGGGGCGTGCAATCGCCCTCTTCAATAAAGACTCTCCTGGACAAGAAATTGATTGTCGCGAAGGGACGCAAGGAAACAGTCGGCCGTCCCATGATGTATGGAACATCGAAGGAATTCCTTCTGCAATTTGGTTTGAAGGATCTTTCCGAATTGCCGAGTATGGAAGATTTTCAGGATTTGGCCGGCGGCTCTTAAGGTTAGACGGCAGAGGGCGGGAGCAGGACGCAGGTGAGAGGCAGTAGGCAACGTGCAGAAGGCACAAAGTAGCCGGATGCCCCCTAGCGGGGCAGTAGCCCGACCATCAGGGAGGGCGTCGCCCGGCCACTCCACGCTGACGCCTATTACTTCGTGCCGGCCTGCTCACTATTTATGGAAGAACGACTACAAAAATTAATCGCGGCTGCAGGCATTGCGTCGCGCCGTCATGCTGAGCAGCTGATCATCGCCGGGGAGGTGACGGTCAACGGTAAGGTCATTACCGAGCTCGGAACAAAAGCTGACCCCGCAAACGATCACATCAAAGTTCGCGGAAAGCTCATCAATACATCGCTCCAGCGGCGAGAAAACGTTTACGTCCTGCTAAACAAACCTCGCGGCTATCTCTCCAGCGTCACTGATCCGGAGGGGCGACCCACTGTCCTTGAACTCTTGCCTGCTTCGCTGGGGCGCCTCTATCCCGTGGGCCGGCTTGACTTCAACACCGAAGGCTTGTTGTTACTAACGAACGATGGCGACTTCACAAATTTCATCACGTCTGCACGCAACAAAGTCGAAAAAATCTACGAAGCAAAAGTTAAAGGCGTCCCTGACGAGCAGGCCGTCGAAAGACTGAGGCGCGGCGTTGTGCTGGACGACGGCACGCGAACTGCTCCCACAAAAATCCGGAGATTAGGTGAAACTGAAACCAATGCCTGGTTCGAGATTCTTCTGCATGAAGGAAAGAACCAGCAGATCAGACGCATGTTTGATCTCATCGGCCACTCCGTTCTCAAGTTGCGGCGTTCGCGAATTGGGTTTTTGAGAGATGACGAGTTGAAGCCGGGAAAATGGCGGCGGCTTTCCGAAGACGAAGTCAAACTCCTCACCAGGATCCGGCGAACCCGTTCTAAAACCGCAGCGAGCAAGTCTCACACAGCCGGTCACGGTACCTCACGCCAATGAGGTAGAATAAAACGCGTTCGAACGATTTGTTTTTTTCGACAGGCACCGCAAACGGGCCAGGTCTGCCTGGAGTAGTCGAGCTGTCGATCTGACAGGCGGGGATGTTTTTATTCGTCTCCGCTTTTGATTGTTGCAGGGAACACAGAATGGAATTCGAGTTAACCGAAGAGCAGAAACAGATCAAGACGAGCGTACGGGAGTTTGCCGAGGCAGAGATCGCTCCTCACGTCATGGAGTGGGATGAAACCCAGCATTTTCCAATAGAGCTCCAGCCAAAACTTGCTGAGCTGGGGCTTACGGGTGTTCTTTTTCCCGAAGAGTATGGCGGAGCCGGCATGGGCTACGTCGAGTATGCGACTATCATCGAGGAACTTTCGCGCGTTGACGGGTCGGTCGGAATTTCAGTGGCAGCACACAATTCGCTTTGCTCAAATCACATTTATCAGTTTGGAACGGAAGAACAGAAACAAAAGTTTCTGCTGCCCCTGGCGAGTGGACAACATTTGGGAGCGTGGGGCTTAACGGAGCCAAGCGCCGGGTCAGACGCCTCGGGGACGCGCTCTACCGCCGTCCGGAAAGATGGAGGCTGGATTGTTAACGGCTCCAAGAACTTCATCACGCACGCAATTCATGCCGATACTTGTGTAGCGGTTGCAGTAACCGATCGCTCCCGAAAAAGCAAAGGTATCTCGGCATTCATTTTCGAGAAGGGCACGAAGGGGTTTTCTCCCTCAAAGAAGGAAAACAAGCTCGGTTTGCGCGCCTCTGAAACGGCCAGTGTGGTATTCGAAGATTGCTATGTGCCCGATGAGAACCGTTTGGGAGAAGAGGGCCAGGGTTTTGTTAACGCCATGGAGATTTTAGATGGCGGACGAATCTCGATAGCCGCGCTGGCCGTCGGCATTGCACAAGGCGCTTACGAATCGGCTCTACGCTATTCAAAAGAGCGACAGCAGTTCGGCAAGCCCATAGCGGAGTTTCAAGCGATTCAGTTCAAGCTCGCAAATATGGCCACCCAGCTGGATGCCGCGCGTCTTCTTATGTATCGAGCAGCCTGGATGAAAGATGCGGGTAAGAAGGTTACCAAGGAATCCTCGATGGCCAAATTGTTTGCATCAGAAGTGAGCGTAAACATTTGCGAGGAAGCTATTCAGGTGCACGGCGGATATGGCTACACGAAAGATTATCCGGCTGAGAAGTACTGGCGGGATTCAAAGCTCTGCACAATTGGCGAAGGCACTTCTGAGATCCAGCGAATTATCATTGCGCGAGAAATCCTGCAGACTGTTTAGTGGTGAGCTCCTCAAACAACAACACGTCACTGGTCGATCGCGTCGCTGCGGGTGACACGCGCGCTGTGGCGCGTGCGATTTCGAAAGTCGAAGATTTCTCCAAAGATGCGGCGCAGTTAATGAAGAAGATCTTTCCCTTGACGGGGAAGGGCCTGGTAATTGGAATTACCGGCGCGCCAGGTGCGGGAAAGTCATGTTTAGTGGACAAGCTCGCGTTGCACTACCGGCAGCACGGCGAGCGTGTGGGT
>JALYTI010000233.1 GCA_030854375.1 Acidobacteriota bacterium
CCTCATCACCGCGCAAAACACAAGTGTTTGGACCGAGACCGAAATGGTCAACAATCGTCCCACGCCGGACCGCCTTGAGGAGGTTCACCCCGACGAATTTCCGCATGCTGAAGTTGATCTCGGCCATGGTGACGTCTTAATCGCCGCTATCACGTCGTGCACCAACACCTCCAATCCAAGCGTGATGCTCGCGGCCGGGCTGCTTGCGAAAAAGGCGGTAGGCCGCGGCCTGACAGTTCGTTCGTCTGTTAAGAATTCGCTTGCTCCCGGCTCACGAGTGGTGACCGAATATCTCAAGAAGGCCGGCTTACAAGAGTATCTCGATCAGCTCGGGTTCAATTTAGTGGGCTATGGTTGCACCACCTGCATAGGTAACTCGGGCCCTCTCGATCCAAATATCGAGCAAGTTCTGACTGATCACGATCTGATCGCGGCCAGCGTTTTATCCGGTAATCGCAACTTTGAAGCGCGCGTTCACCAGAGCATAAAAGCAAATTTCCTGATGAGTCCGCCGTTGGTGGTTGCTTTCGCAATTGCCGGACGAGTTGATATCGATCTGTCGAAGGACTCGTTGGGTAAGGGTAGTGATGGGAAGGATGTTTACCTGCGAGAGATTTGGCCAAATCTTCAGGAGATCAACGAGCTACTCAGTTCAGCCTTCGATCCGGAAACCTATCGCAGGTTGTATAGCAACTTTGCCGAGCAGAATCCTCTTTGGAACGAGATCCCAACCAGCACCGGAAATGTTTATGAGTGGGACCCGCAGTCAACTTACATTCAGGAGCCACCTTACTTCGAAGGCTTTAGTAATGCCGTTGGCGAATGGTGTAACGTTAATGGAGCTCGCCCGCTTGCGATCTTTGGCGACTCTGTTACTACGGATCACATCAGTCCGGCCGGCGCAATCAAAGCAAGCTCACCTGCGGGCAAGTATCTGCAAGAGAAGGGCGTAAGTATAGAAGACTTCAACAGCTATGGGTCGCGCCGCGGCAATCATGAGGTCATGGTGCGAGGCACGTTCGCAAACGTACGGATCAAGAACCTGATGGTTCCTGGTGTTGAAGGCGGAGTAACGATTCATCAAGGGGATGGCGAGCGGATGAGTATCTACGATGCCGCAATGAAGTATCAGCAGGAAAGCGTGCCGCTGGTCGTGATGGCCGGACAGGAGTATGGGACCGGAAGTTCGCGCGATTGGGCTGCAAAGGGAACGCGCTTACTTGGTGTGAAGGCTGTGATCGCGCAGAGCTTTGAACGAATTCACCGTAGCAATCTCGTCGGTATGGGAGTATTGCCGTGTCAATTCAAGGAAGGAACAAACGCTGCGTCCCTGGGACTCGATGGCAGCGAGACTTTCGATGTGATCGGGCTGGAAGACGGGGTCAGACCGCAAAAGGATCTCAATCTCGTCATTCATCGAGCTTCAGGTAAGACTGAAGAAATTCCGGTCATTCTTCGCATCGATACTCCGATTGAAATCGATTACTACCAGCACGGGGGAATTCTTCCTTACGTGCTGAGGCAATTACTGGCCGGCACAACCGATTTCTGACCTTTGAAATTCGACCGCTTACTGGAGTGCTGCGACTTGTCGCAACCTCTTGAGCGTTGAATGGCTATCAACCAAAAGCGGCGTCAAGTCGCCGCACTCCAAGGAGCCTAATGTCATCAGTGCAAGCTGTAGAAACAAACACGCCGCGTAAATACCAATTGTTCATCGATGGGCAATGGATCGACGCGGAGTCAGGGAAAACATTTGCGACACCGAACCCGGCAACTGGAGAGACGCTTGCCGAGGTAGCGGAAGCTGACAAAGCAGATATCGATAAAGCTGTGATTGCAGCTCGGCGTGCTTTCGAGGGCAAGTGGTCCAAGATCAGCGCCCGCGACCGCGGACGCATGCTTTACAAGCTTTCGCAGTTGATTGAAGAGCACAGCAAGGAGCTGGCAGCGCTCGAGACTGCCGACAATGGCAAACCCATTAAGGAATCAGCTTATGTTGATTTGCCCCAGGTCGCGGAAAACTTTGAATACTTCGCCGGATGGGCTACGAAGATCGAAGGCGAAACGATTCCGGTTCCCGGACAAATGTTCAACTACACCTTGCGAGAACCGGTGGGAGTCTGCGGGCAAATCATTCCCTGGAACTTCCCACTTTTGATGGCTGCCTGGAAACTCGCTCCGGCACTTGCCGCCGGCAATACCATCGTGCTCAAGCCGGCCGAGCAAACCCCGGTAACCGCGCTTGAACTGGGAAAGTTGATCCAGGAAGCGGGTTTTCCGGAGGGAGTTGTTAACATCGTTCCGGGTTACGGCGAGACTGCAGGCGCCGCGCTGGCTGCACATCCGGGTATCGACAAGATAGCCTTTACCGGCTCAACTGAAGTCGGCAAATTAATCGCCAAAGCCGCTGCAGACAACCTCACGAGGGTATCCCTTGAGCTGGGCGGTAAAGCGCCAAACATCGTGTTTGCTGACGCAGACATTGAGCAGGCGGTGAGTGGCGCGATGATGGGAATCTTCTTCAATCAAGGCCAGGTTTGTTGCGCCGGCTCGCGTCTTTTTGTCCAGGAGGAAGTAAAGGACCAGTTCCTGGCGCGGCTGAAAGAAAAATCGGCGAAGATTATTGTGGGCGATCCAATGGATAAAGCCACCCACATGGGACCACAGGTTTCTCGGGAGCAGCTAAACCGCATCAAGGGTTATGTTGATGTCGCTCAAAAGGAAGGTGCGACCGTGTTCGCCGGCGGTGAATGCCCTACGCTTGAGGGTGCCTTTCAGAATGGTTACTTCTTCCAGCCGACGATTTTTTCCGAAGTGAAAAACGAGATGCGGGTGGCACAGGAAGAAATCTTCGGGCCGGTTGTTTCGGTCATCACATTTCAAAACGAAGAAGATTTGATCAAGCAAGCGAATGAAACTATCTATGGTTTGTCGGCCGGCATCTGGACCCGGGACATTACGCGTGCACATCGTTTCGCCAAAGAAATAAAAGCTGGAGTCATCTGGATCAATACCTTTAACATGTTCAATGCCGCGTCTCCTTTTGGTGGTTACAAACAATCCGGTTATGGCAGGGAAATGGGCAAACATGCTCTGGAAATGTACACGCATGTGAAGAGCGTCTGGGTTGATCTGTCAGGCAAGCCAATCGGCTGGTTTGGGAAGTAAGAATACTCAGCATCACGGACGACCGAACACTACAACGTAGCATACTAATTACGCTCCGTGCGCTGTACGCCCAAGTTACAGGCTCGCTTCCGCTGACGGTCGATAGCTCACATCTTGCCCGCCGTAGCGCTCAAGAACTGCTTCGACGGCCTCAGCAACACCTTGACCGCCCCACTGGTTGGTTAATGCGTACGTTTTCTCGCCGATATGAAAGAGTTCATCATCGGCGCAGAAGAAACGTCCTGCGTCGAACGGCTTACCTTCTCGAGCCAAGTTGTCAGTTACAGCAGCAACAAACTCTTCAGAGTTGAGGATCCCGTCCGCCTGCCGCCAGAGACGGCTTCTGGTAAGGTGCATCGTTGCGGCGATGTCATCTGGTGTAGCGTCCTTTCGCGCGGCGTACTGAACAACGCGTAGAACGAGTTCGCGCTTTGAGAGCCGCGTAAACCTTTGCGTCCCGCTGCTCAGGTCATACCGTGTGAAGTCACGATAAGACTCCCCGCGCAAACGCTCCTCTCTCACCTTATGACGAACTTTGAATTGATAGTTCGCGGCTTCCGGAAGTGGAATCACTGGCTGTATATCGAGGAGAACTTCACTGCCTAGTCGATATGGACGGATGCGCACGCAGCGAATGTCCAGGTCTCTTTCGTTAAGCCACAGGACCGTAGAGGTGAGTTCCTTGGAGAAGTCCGCGCCCGCAAGCACGATGCGGACGTCCTGCGCGAAGGAATCTTCGTCGGAACCAGGTCCGAGGAAATCCAGAATACTCGACTTCGCGTCGAGTTCTTGACCATCCTTATGCAGTGAGCGGGAATAGTATCCACAGCATCCTGAAAGGTCATCGTCGACACCATCGCTGCATAGCGTAGTGCTTGCAGCTCCATATGCCCGCCTTCCTCATCTCGCTTCAGTTCGATCACGACGAGATTAGCGGCACGATCTAACGCAAGCAGATCGATCCGACGCCTACTATCCTCGAAGTCCCCAAATTCCTCGGTGAGCACCAAACAGTCCGGTGCAATCGCCGAGATATTACGCCGAAGCAATTGCTGCAAATCATAACGCTCTCTTATTCCGAGTTCCGCGAACGTCGCCCAAGGAATCTCTTCGATCTCGCTTTGGTTCAGTCGATATAGTGCCATCAGTTGACTCACATTGGCTGCTGACATTGTAAACGGCAGGCGGGTACCACAAGCTTGTTCTTGCGGCGGACGAATCCAGCCTCTTCCAGGACTTGAGAAAGCGAACCTTTCTTTTCCGCCTCCTCTAAAAACAACCGCACAGCTTCAAGCAGATTCTTATAGGCCTTCGCCTCGGTCGTGGCACAGGAAGGTACGTCAAGTTCTGGATTGTACGCGACGTACATTTTGCCCTCGTGGAAAATATGACTGGTGAACTTTATCTTCATAACGTCGAATTACAGCAAGCAGCGGAATCAGAGAGCTTTGCCGTACCTTCGGCGTTACGCCGCGACGTCGATATATGAGGAATAGCTGCTCGGCTCTGGGATTTCGTAGCCTTCTTCCCGTAAACCTTCAAGATGGAACTGAATGGCTTCCTGAATGTTTCGCTCCACTTCTTCTTTAGTTTTTCCGGTCGAGCCGCATCCTGGTATGTCAGGTGAGAATGCCGAATAGCCTGTTTCTGTTTCTTCTACAATGATTAAATATTTCTTCATG
>JALYTI010000234.1 GCA_030854375.1 Acidobacteriota bacterium
GCTCTGGGATCTCATAGCCTTCTTCCCGCAAGCCCTCGAGGTGAAACTGAATCGCTTCCTGAATGTTTCGCTCCACTTCTTCTTTAGTTTTTCCGGTCGAGCCGCATCCTGGTATGTCAGGTGAGAATGCCGAATAGCCTGTTTCTGTTTCTTCTACAATGATTAAATATTTCTTCATGGCTTTAGACCTGCCTGCTTCAGAATGTTATTCAAGGTTCCCGTGGCAACGTCGTCACCTGGTCTGCCGGGGACGGTAACCAAACCCGGCTTCGCCTGATGCTTGTATTGATGATGGCTACCTTTAGTTCTTACCCAATACCACCCATCTTCCTGAATCAACTTAACGATGTCTCGCACCTTCACGGAGCAACAATAATTCTTGTTTTCAAACCGGTCAACACGCTTCCTTAAGAATCTGCTGCAATGAGCCTTTCTTCTCTGCTTCCTCCAAAAACAACCGCACAGCTTCAAGCAGATTCTTCTGGGCTTTCGCCTGGGTGGTTGCGCAGGAAGATACGTCAAGCTCCGGAGTGTACGCGACGTACATTTTGCCTTCGTGGAAAATCTGACTTGTAAACTGGATTTTCATATAGCGCCGAAGTATAGCACGCAGCAGAAACAAAACGCTTTGCCTCCGCCATTTTTGGTTGGCCCTCTGTTTTCTACGATGATGAGGTACTCTTCAAGGCTCTAGACCAGCGGCTCAAGAATCTTATGCGCTCGCCTGGATTTTAGTGCGCGCTGAGTATAGCATCGCTTCGTCAGTCTGAAACCGGTTGTGATCTGAAACGAGACGCGGTCTTTTTGGCCGCTTGCAGAAAACGGTTTCGAGATTCCCGGCATCTGTTAAGTGCCGCAGTGTTTCCCATTTCAGAGGTTTAGATGCGGCGCTCTCCCTCTAATAAACTTGAATCCAAAAAGGAGACGCCTATGCATTTGGTAAAAAGACTCGGGTCTGCATCGCTGATACTTGCGGTGATGCTCCTGCTAACAGCCTGTCCCAGCCAAACAACAATTTCAAAAATAAACGCCGACCCCGGCCGCTATCGAAACAAAGAGGTCGCGATTGTGGGCAATGTCACGGATAGCTACGGCGTCCTGGGCAACGGCGCCTACGAGATTGACGATGGAACCGGGAGGCTTTGGGTGGTTACGCGGCGTGGTGTTCCTTCGCGGGGAGCCCGCGTGGGCGCCAAGGGCCACGTTTATAACGGCTTCCACTTTGGAGGTCGTACTTTCGGCACCGTGTTGGAAGAAACCGGCCGGAGTTCAAAGCAGCCGTAAGATCTAGTCTTCAGCTCCGTGATTCCGTCCAGTATGGACGACAAATTAAACGCGCAGACACTCGGCAGTCGTGAGATTGTAAACAGTCTTGATCGAGAGTTTGCGCGTTTGCATTTGAGTTCAGTCGGAATCATCGAAAACACAGCAGTGGATATCCTGTACCTCGTTCCGGCGCGAACACACATAAGTTCGTTGCGTTCGATCGGAGAAAGTGTGCTGAGATATGCCGCGGCAATTGAGCAGACCTTCGGCGGCATAACCGCAAACCTCTGGGATGATCCTTTTGAATGGACTTTACCCGAACATCTATCAACACCCGACAAAGTTGCCTTTTATCTGGCTGAAGTTGAAGAAACTCGCAAAAGAGCCTTCAGCAGTTTCGTTGATGATGCCTGCCTTCAGAAGCACGTGGCGCTGCCCAGGGGTGAGACACGGCCACTAATCGGTTTACTCCTCGAAACCTTAGTTCGCGCTGCTGATTATCAAACTCAAGCGTTGGTGGCCCTCAAGATCCTTTCTCGTATTCGCCCACCCGGGTTTATTATCTAGTTTCGTTTATCGCTGGCAAAGTGAGGTTATCGGGATGTATTGTCCACAATGCGGGCAACAACAAGTCTCCGACGCAGTCAGGTTTTGTTCCAGGTGCGGCTTTCTTTTGGAGGGCGTGACGGCAGTCATAGCATCCGGCGGAATAATCCCTGCCCGCTACATTCAGCCTCGAAACCAACAGCTTTCACCCAGAAGCAAGGGGGTTCGTCAAGGCGCAATGCTCATGCTGAGCACCTTGCTAGTCGTACCGATCGTGGCAATTCTAAGTGTGCAGTTGTTTTACGAAAGTTCCAGCATAATCATACCCCTGGCTGCCTTGTTCTGCTTCGTCGGCGGTTTGCTGAGAATGCTCTACGCTTTATTGATGGAAGACGCTTACCCCCAAAAAGACATGAATCAGATGGAAGGTTACGCGCCGCCGGCGTCTCCGCAATTTGAGAGGTTTGCGCGGAATAATGCCTTACCGCCAGCAGCAGCAACGAGTGCTTCCGGCTCGAGACGGCAGCCGAAGACGGGAGAAATTGCCCATCCCCCGAGCGTCACTGAAAATACGACGCGACTGCTCGACAAGGAAGATCCGAAAAGGCGCTAGTGCTTTTAGTTCCTTGTGTTAGGTCTACAACCGATTTGCTTGCCGTCGCATTTAAAACTCTTCGACAAATAGAATTCGACTACCATGCGCTGACGCTGCCCGGTTCCGCATAAATGATCGAAACCCTTCCAAATACTTCGGCGCTTGCCGAGCGTATGCGCGACCGCATCAGGCTCGACGGTCCCATAACATTTTGCGACTGGATGAAAGACGCGCTGTACGACGCGAGCGAAGGTTATTACTGCCGGAGCGATTTTCAAAGGTGGGGAAGGGAAGGTGATTACAGAACAAGTCCTGAGCGCAGTTCACTATTCGCTGCTACGTTTGCCGCCTACTTTGCCGGACTTTATGACAAGCTTGGACGACCCTCTCAATGGACAATTGTAGAAGCCGGCGGAGGCGACGGACACTTCGCTGGCGGAGTGTTGCAAACATTCCAGAATTCTTTTCCCCACATCTTCTCGGCAACCCGGTACGTCATCGATGAAGTCAGCCCTCATTCGCGATCGCTTGCGCGGGAACGCCTTCGTCCCTTTGCGGGGTGTGTTGAGTTTAGGAACCTGGATGAGTTGGAAATAGATGCTGGAATTGTCTTCTCAAATGAATTGCTTGATGCGTTTCCAGTGCATCGCGTGAAATTGGATGAGGGCCGGCTGCAAGAATTTTATGTAAACGTCAGACCGGAGGGAAAATTTGACTGGACACTGGGTCCACTTTCGACCACGCGTCTCAACTCCTATTTCGCTGGATCTGCGATCCAGCTTGCGGAAGGTCAGGTTGCCGAGGTCAATCTTGAACTTGAAGGATGGCTTAATAAAATCGCGAAGACGCTGCGAGATGGTTTTGTCGTCACTGTCGACTACGGTGCAAACGCCGGCGAGCTCTATTCTTCAGGCGACCGTTCCGCTGGTAGTTCTCGTTACCTTGGCACGCTGCGAAGCTTTCGCCGCCATCAAATTATTGACGACATTTTGACGCGACCCGGCGAACAAGACATCACCTCAACGATTGATTGGAGCTTTGTTCAGCGTGTGGGCGAAAACGTGGGACTTGAAGTGTTGGAATTCGATCGACTGGATAAGTTCCTCGTGGGCAAGGGCCTGCTCGAGCAGTTGGAGTTTGAATCACAATCGTGCAAAAGCGAATCCGAAAGACTCCGTCTTACGACGGCGGCTCGAGAGATGATCCTGCCCGGTGGAATGGCCACGAGTTTTCAGGTTCTTGTCCAGCAGAAGGTTTTCGAAACTGTTTCCGCAGTGGCACATCCAGGATGAACGACCAATACGAGCTCGTCGATGTTTCGCACACAATCGAAGATGGTATGGTCACCTATAAGGGCCTGCCGCCTCCCGTCATTACAGATCATCTTACCCGGGAACAGTCGAGAGCGATTTATTCGCCGGGCACCGAATTTCATATAGGCAAAATTGAGATGGTTGCGAACACCGGGACTTATCTCGATAGCCCATTTCATCGCTATGCAGACGGAACCGACCTCGCGGGCCTCGATCTTTTTTCGTTGGCAAACCTGGATGGCATAGTGGTGCGCGTTATGGACGCTTCGGTCCGGGGAATACCAGTAGCAGCCCTTAAGGGTTTTGACCTTAATGCCAAGGCAGTGCTTTTCCACACCGGCTGGGACAAGCGTTGGAGAAAAGATGCTTACACAGATGGGACGCATCCTTTTTTGACCGCGGACGCGGCGCAGCATTTAGTGGACTCGGGCGCCGCGCTCGTAGGGATTGATTCCTACAACATCGACGACACTGCCGACGGTCTTCGGCCGGCCCACTCGACACTATTAGCTAATGAGATTCCAATTGTTGAGCATTTGTGCCGACTGGGCGATCTGCCCGATAAAGGCTTCAAGTTCTTTGCGGTGCCGGTGAAGATAAAGCGATTTGGAACTTTTCCAGTACGAGCGTTTGGGATCGTGCCGAAAGGGTCCAGTTGAACCTGCGACCGAATATTTTCCGGTGTTGTAGACGTCGGTCCTTCTAGTACCAGGACCTTTAGCTCCGCAATTTTCTTGCTGACTAAAGTTTAGCCTAGAAAAGCTGAAACTTGATCGTGAGATATTTCTTGGGATTCTGGCGGAAGTCGTAGATTAGTTTAACTCCCTCAGATGAGAGCTGATTTACATTGGAATAAAGTGCTTCGTCTGTGATGAGTTTTCCCAGCGTGCCTTCGCCGCGCTGAGCTCCCGCAACAATATTGTCAATGCGTTCCGCTGTCGTGTTGAAGCGCGCAATAGCCGCGCGAGCATCATTGTACATTTGCTCGTCTTTGATTAGTTTTCCAAGAGTCCCGCGACCCGCATTAATATCCGCGATCATCGAGTTTATTTGATCAACTGAATGATCCAGCCGATCCGCGGTGCGATTGATTCGATTATAAAGCTCATCATCGGTTAGCAGCTTCCC
>JALYTI010000235.1 GCA_030854375.1 Acidobacteriota bacterium
GAGGTGGAATCACTGGTCACTGGCCGTGGTGGTGGTGGCTGCTCGCCGTCCTTGTGCTGCTAATAATTTTGTGGCTGCTACGGAGGTTACTGAAGAAATAGTTAATTCACAGTTCAGCGCGAGAGACTAAAGCCAGGGTGAGAGACTTTCGAACGGGCCGAAAGGGAACTGCAGAGTCGAACTGTGTAGTTGGCCAACGCGCAACTTCTTCGATCTTAATCACGGGCTGTCTGCGCACGTCCGGCAACCGCAAGGCCGAGTTTGGACTTCTTCTTGTTCAGGCTTAGGCGATCGTCTGCGGCCTTCACCATACGTCGCACCGTGCCCTCGTCCTCCGGGTGTGCAGACAAACCAAAGCTCATATCGAATGCTGCCGGAGCACCTTCTGCTCTACCTAGTCGTCTGAAGTCCTCCGCTAGCCGGCACATCATTGCGTGGGCGGCTTTTTGCGTTGTTTCTGGCAGGATGATGCCAAATTCATCACCGCCGTAACGGCAGGGAATATCCGTCTGACGCAGATTTGCCCGCATCAGTTCTGCACACTTTGTCAGCAGATGATCGCCGAATTGATGACCTTTCGATTCGTTAACGGATTTAAAGTTGTTAAGATCAATAAGCACTACCGAGAGCGGGGTGTCGTAACGGCGCGCGCGATTGAGTTCATCGCCAAGGCGTTCGTAGAAGATGCGGTGATTAAACAGGCCGGTGAGGCTGTCCGTGCGCGAGAGGCGTCGCAACTGCAGCATGCGCTCTTCAACGAAGGCATTGATAGTTTCGCGCATGGCTTCATCAAGAGCTCCACCGATGCGAGCGCATATGGTTCCTGTGTCGGACCTACCGAATCGGGCGAAGTGTTCAGCATGATCGTTTAGGTGGACAAAGATGTTCTCGCGCAAAAGCTGGTACTCGCGCACAAGTTCCCGCACATCGAAATGCTCCTGCGCCCGCTCGCGTCCATGACGGGCGGCACTGCAAATCCTCTCATGCTCTACCTTGCTGTCATCCACTCCGATGACCCTGAAGATCTCAGCGAGGACCAGCGGTACAGCGTCCAGGAGTAGTGGCTCCTCTAAGCTTTCGGCTGAGGGGATGCTGCGATCTTCGCGCACGGCTTCTACCCATCGCCGAGTAATCTCATTCGTGCTGGTCCTTAGCAAATCCTGGAGACCCTGAAAATCGGTTTGTGTTATCGGCTGTACTATCTGCATAACAATCACCTCTGCACCGCGCGAAAGATTACGATCAACCGCATCGCCAAACTTCCTAGAGCGGGTTGATGCGTCAGCGCGCTATTGGTCTTGATCGCAACTAGGACTCGTCGGGAGCGAGAAATACGACGGGTCTGGGGCGAGCGTCGCCCTTACCATTGGTAGGGGGAAATGGCAGGACTTTAAGTATGGATGCGTTTATTGTGTGAGTCTGTGTGCTGGCGCACTCAGGGCAATGGGTGACTAGCGCTGAATGAGGAAGTGGCTAAGGAAGCTATCGAGCGGCTCAAACGAATTGCCAGTTAACCCATTTGGGTGAGGCCCTCGGAATGAAGTGCAACAGATTTGCCCCTCCGATTAAAGAGCAACCGACTTAATTGGACGTCCCTTAGATGCGCATCGGCATAACTACATACTTGTAATCGTAATCGCCGCCATCTGCTGGTCGAAGCTGCGCCTGGGAATTTCCATCTTTGAATTCGAAAGCCACCGCGCCATCTCCAATCACATTTAGAAAGTCCTGGAGATACTGAGCGTTGAATCCGATATCGGTTTCATCGCCGTTGTAGTCGGCTTCAATTGTCTCGCTGGCCTCGCCTTCTTCAGCGTTCTGCGAACTGATTACCAACTGATTTGGCTCGAGGTGAAAACGAATGGCATGTGATCGTTCATCAGACATTAAAGCTACTCGCCGGATGGCAGAATTCAACAGCGCAGCGTCAAACTTAACCGACTTATCATTGTTCTTCGGCATCACCATGTCGTAGTTAGGGAACTGGCCATACAGCATGCGCGAAATCAAAAGTCGGGGGCCTACTTGGAAGAAAATGTGATTAGCATCCATTCCCAAACTGATGTCACCGTCAAATCCGGTCGTAAGTTTATTAAGTTCTGCCAGAGTCTTGCGCGGAATCAAGGTGTCGATCGGATCGGTGCTGCCGTTTTGGGAAACTCCTTTTCGCTCCACATAAGCCAGCCGATGGCCATCTGTAGTGACCATTTTTGCGCCGGTGTCATCCAAAACAAACTTAGCTCCCGACAGGGTGTAGCGCGACTCTTCTTGAGTAATTGCGAAAATGGTTCTGTCAATGAAAGCTTTAATAATCCCGGCGGAAATTTTTGTGGGCGCCGTTTTGGAAGACGGCACTTCAGGAAACGCTTCACGCGCTATGCCGACCATTCTGAACCTGGTTTTATCGCAGGTTACGGTTACCCAGTCGTTGTCTTCCTTCTTAAAGGTTACCGGAGCATCCGGCAGCAACCGTGCTATCTCAAAAAGCTTTCGTGCCTGAACGCAGATGGAGCCGGCTGTGGAAATATCTTCAGCATCCATATCGCAACGGATCGTTACATCGAGGTCCGTGCCCGTGAGTCGAATAGTACCTTCGCCGATAGATTCGATCAGGATGTTTGAGAGTACAGGGATGGTGTTCTTCTTTTCCACCACACCTTGAACGAAGCCGAGTTCCTTTTGGAGGTTCTGCTTGCTCACAACGAATTGCATGCTCGACTCCTTGAGCTTTGCGCCTTCACTTACAGCCATAAGATGAATCTCCTCGTTACTTTCTGCTTCTACCTAACAGAAACTTTTATTTATTTCCAGCAGTAGTAGTAGTGCCTGTTGATTTGTGGAAAACGCACTGAACGACAATTAGAAAGGTCGACGACCCTGTTCATAAGCCGGTGCAATTCAAAACGATAATTACAGCCCGTCTGTTAAAAAGATTTTAGTTACATCGATCATTCTATTCCTTCACAGGCTTACTTCCAAACACCCTGTGAATTCGGCTCTGATCGCTACCTTATCCATATTCTTTTACGACGAGCGCTCTGTAAATCTTGTGGAAAACTTCTTATTACTTTTGCAAAGTTTCTGACAGATCCAGCAGCAACCTTTGAAAGCCGGGATCAGCCGAAGATAACGATTGGATCTTTTCAAAAGAGTGAATGACGGTAGTGTGATGCTTGCCGCCGAAAGCCCGGCCAACTTCGGGATAACTGTGTTTCGTCAGTCGCTTGCAAAGATACATTGCGATTTGACGGGGAAAAGCAAATTGGCGGGAGTTATTCCTGGCTATCAGTTGCTCCACAGTTATCTTGTATGCGGCTGCTACTGCCTTCTGGATTTGTTCTATGGTGATTATCCCCGGCTCCTCATCGCTTGCGATATTTCGAATCGCATCACGGGCGAGGTCTTTGGATATAGGAATTCCCCGCAGTGACGATATTGCCACCAGTCTGATTAGAGATCCTTCCAGTTCCCGCACATTGTTCTTAACTCTACTGGCGATAAAAAGGGCAACCTCGTCGGTGATAGCCACTCCGGTTGTTTCCGCTTTTCGTTTAAGAATGGCGATCTTAGTTTCGAGATCAGGCGGCTCGATGTCCGCAATCAGTCCCCATTCAAAGCGAGAGTGCAATCTTTCCTCCAGAGTCGGAATCTCTCGAGGAGGGCAGTCAGAACTAATTACAATCTGTTTCTGTTGCTCATAGAGAGTATTAAAGGTGTGAAAAAATTCTTCCTGCGTGCGCTCCTTTCCCGCCATGAACTGGATATCGTCGATCAGCAGAACGTCAACCGAGCGATACTTTTCCCTGAAGCCCTGCGTCTTGTCGTAACGAATAGCGTTGATCAGTTCGTTCATGAACCGCTCGGAAGACAGGTAGGAGAGTCTCAGGTGCGGATTGCGCTGTTTTATCGCGTGGCCGCACGCATGCATCAAGTGGGTTTTGCCCAAACCCACACCTCCATACAAATAGAGAGGGTTATAAGTTTTTCCTGGAGCTTCTGCGACGGCCAGCGAAGCGGCATGTGCAAACTGGTTGCACGAACCAACAACAAAACTATCAAACGTGTATTTTGCGTTGAGCGTCGGATCGAGGGGAGCCTGTTTAAGGAGGGGCGTAGAGGCGCTCACGGAGGCCGCAGCTGGAGTGGGCACAGCATTCGCGCCGATAGAGTTCTGATTTTCCGAGCCAGAGTCATTCGTGACTTGAAGATTAGCCTGGATGGCCTGCCTGCCCGCCGAATTGAACTTTTCTTCCGACAGGATCCAATCTACTGAATAGCCGCTTAGGCTCAACTCACCGAAAGACTGGTCAATCAGGTTTGCGTAGTTGACCTTAACCCAATCTCGCACGACCTGGTTCGGCGCTCGAAGCCGGATGAGACGTCGCGCTTTATCAATTCCCTCGAATCGAATTGGATGGAACCACGTTTCAAAACTTTCAACCTGCAGTTTGGGTTTGATTGCCCGAAGGACATTCTCCCAAACATTACTTTCAACCACACTCATCATCACCGCTCAATTTTTCCCGAACGTCTTGATTCCTATCGATTGCTTATCACAGGCGAGCGCAGCCAAAAAACGAACTCTCTCGGGTCGCTCTTTAGCTGCAAACACGACAACGATGCCCCGCGGAAGAGTTTATTCACAGGCTTTTCCTCAGCACTGTGGAAATCATCCCAACCTTAAAGTAAAGCTTTAAGCTTATATTTATCAATCACTTACAAGGAGGGAGTTGAACGAAGCGGAGACTAACACAGAGCACCAGTTGAGGCAAGAAAGTTCAAATTATAAAACACAGCCGGAGCGCTTTAAGGCGGATGAAAGCCGAAGCAGAGGCTGATCTCAGGT
>JALYTI010000236.1 GCA_030854375.1 Acidobacteriota bacterium
GGAGTCCGGCTTCGCGACCCACCTCGCACGCGCGGATCAACTGCTCGGCGGTAGTGTTTGCGTTCTCGGTCATGCGGTAGTCCTGATGAAAGGCCGTCACGTGCCAGGGAATATCCTGTGACACTGAAGCGATGAAATCCGCCGCCCGTTTTAGCTCATCCTGAGAGTCGTTGAACCCCGGAATCACCAGCGTCACAATCTCCTCCCAGAATCCACGGTCGTGGACCATCTTTACAGTCTCCAGAATGTTATCAACGACGCCACCGAGCTGCCGGTAGTTTCGATCGCTCATCGACTTCAAATCAATCTTGTAACAATCTGTCCATGGGCGTAGGTAGTCAAGCACCTGAGCCGTCGCATTGCCGTTTGAGATGAAGGCCGTGCGAAAACCTTCAGGCCGCGCATGCTTGAAGACGTCAATTGCCCATTCCGCCGTAATCAATGGTTCGTTGTAGCTGCTACCAACCATTGAAGCGCCATAGGATTTGGCCAGGCTGACGAGACGCTGCGGCGTCACTTCTTGAGGATGAGTGCCAGCGGAGTCGTCGCGCAGCGCCTGCGAAGTTAACCAGTTCTGGCAATAAGCGCAGTGCAGATCGCAACCAAGCATGCCGAAAGTTAAGGTATCGGAACCGGGCAGGACATGAAAAAACGGCTTCTTCTCAGTGGGATCGCAGGCGAGTGCGGCAACATAATTTGTGGGCACACGAAGTTGTCCACCCTCATTGAAGCGTACTTTGCATATGCCGCGCTTTCCAGCCTTAATGAGACAGCGATGACCGCACGCGTAACACTTCAGCGCGCCGTCCGGAAGGTACTCAATCAATTCGGGAGCGCCTTCTGTGGTCAGCGTATCAAGAACTTCGGCTAACGGATTCTGTGTCTTACTAAGTGGCATACCTAAATCGAAGGATTTCGTTCGATAGGCAAATTTCCTATTTGAGAATTATACTCCCTCGATGTCAGCAGTCAGTAGTCTGCCGTATTCCGGTACTGATGCCTGCCCTGAGCACAACGATCGGTCCAATGAGGTCAGTACCACGTCGCGGTAGCGGGTGGGTTCTGGAAAGGAATTGAGGGATTGAGCATGAATGCGACGGACCCACCCGCTACCGCGAGGTGGTACTGACCTCATGGGCCCGCAGCTACTGGCCACTGACAGGTTTGTCAAAATGATCATCGAAGAAATCACAGTCACCGCGTTTCAACAACACACGCGTGTTCTCGGTTGCGAAAAAACCAGGCGTGCGATATGTATCGATCCCGGTGATGACTCAAAGGCGATAGTCGAGGCGATTGACAAACATGGACTCGAGTTGCAAGCGATTGCGGTCACGCACGCTCATCTCGATCACATTGGTGGAGTCTCCGCCTTAAAAAAACTAAAGCCGGGCGCAGACATTCTGCTTCACAAGGCCGACGAGTTTATCTATGACGCACTTCCGGGTCAGCCGGCCTGGATTGGCATCCCTCGCGAGCAGTGGACGGCTTTAGGATTTGATTACGAGATTCCGCCAAAGGCAGATGGCTATTGGCAGGATGGACAGACCTACCAGGTCGGTGAGCTCGAATTCAAGGTCATCCATTGTCCGGGCCACACGCCGGGCCATGTCGTCTTGTTTGAACCAAACGAACGAAAGGTTTTTGTTGGCGACGTTCTCTTTGCCGGTTCAGTGGGTAGAACTGACCTGCCTGGTGGATCAAGTGATCAACTGATGGATTCCATCATGAACAAACTGCTGCCACTAGGCGACGACGTAGAAGTCTATTCGGGGCACGGACCGGTGACCACAATCGGTGATGAGAGAATGACGAATCCATTTATCGCTGGTGTTTATAGACTTGGAGCGGGAAGATTTTGATGAAACCCGAAGTCCCATAGTTTCAATCCGCAGAGTACACAGATTGCGCGGATTCAGGCTCCCAGCGCGGTGAGTAGCGCTTTAATTTACCCTCTAATTCTAATGTGTGTAATCTGCGGAATCTGCGGATTTAATGGCTACTATTTCTGTCCGGGCCCGCGCAGCCGAGTCGCCTTGAGTTCATCCCATTTTTCCTTCTGCTCACCATCGAGTTGGCTTGGCAGCGTTTCGACGGGAATGTTGTTTTCCGCGCAGAAGTGACGCCATAACACAAAGCGGAGATCGAATTGCCCGGTTTGATCGGAAATGATGTTATCAACCGGAGGTGGCTCGTTCGACGTTTTTCCCTTGCTCATATTATCTTTGTCGCGAATTCAATCTTAAAAGAGTTTAGCAGGACTTAAGCAGGCAGGCTATTCCTTATTAGCTGGTACTCAATTCTCAGGTCCGAAGGACCGTCAGTTAGTAGCCCCGTCCGTAAGGCGGGGTAAACGGGACGGTTAGTATTTGAGCGCCGAAGGTGCGCCACGATTTGTACCGGCCCTTCGGGCCTCTGAGATGTCAAGGATAGAGTCTCCCCGCCCTAACGGACGGGGCTACTAATCTGCCGGTCCTTTCGGACCTAAATGCAAGATGGTAATTCAAACCGAACCAGTCACTTATTAGCCGCTCCGAGTTTGATCCCAGGCAGCAGAATCCAGCCGCGCGAGTCACTTCAATTGCGTATTCTTATCCCGCGCTGATGCGTCACGCCACTGTGATCTCCTGCGAAAGATAAACATCCTGAATCGCATTGAGCAATTCCACACCTTCACTCATTGGACGCTGGAAAGCTTTGCGACCGGAGATGAGGCCGGTGCCGCCGCCGCGCTTGTTAATCACTGCAGTGCGCACTGCTTCGGCAAGGTCGCTCGCCCCTTTTGATTCGCCACCCGAGTTGATAAGACCGCAGCGTCCCATGTAGCAATTGGCCACCTGATAGCGAACCAGATCGATTGGATTGTCAGTCGTGAGTTTCTCGTAAACGAGCTTGCTTGTTTTGCCGTAAGACTTCCCTAACTCTTTTTCAACCGCGGTATAACCACCGGTTCTCTCGGGAAGTTTCTGCTTAATAATGTCCGCTTGAATGGTCACGCCCAGATGATTTGCCTGCCCCGTTAGATCGGCCGAGGTATGCATGTCGCCTTCAGGAGTTTTGAATTTCGAATTACGTATGTAGCACCAGAGAATGCAGGCCATGCCCAGCTCGTGGGCCATGGCAAAGGCTTCGCTAATTTCAGTTATCTGGCGAGTTGATTCCTCTGAGCCAAAATAAATAGTCGCACCCACACCAACCGCGCCCATGGTATGGGCCTCCTTCACAGTTCCAAACAAAACTTGATCAAACTTATTCGGCAGGGTAAGTAACTCGTTGTGATTTATCTTTACGATGAAGGGAATTTTATGAGCATACTTGCGCGCGACTATGCCGAGCACGCCAAAGGTTGAAGCTACTGCGTTGCAGCCTCCCTCGATTGCCAGCTTGACGATATTCTCCGGATCAAAGTATTGCGGATTGGGAGCAAACGACGCACCGGCAGAATGTTCTATTCCCTGGTCCACCGGCAGAATTGAAAGATAACCAGTTCCTGCCAGGCGCCCATGATTGAAGAGCGATTGCAGCGAACGCAAAACGGCTGGCGAACGATCTGAGTGGGTCCAGACACGATCTATGAAGTCCGGTCCGGGGAGATTTATTTGATCTTTGGAGATCGTCTGTGACTTGTGGTCGAGCAGTAGTCGAGCGGTTTCGCCTAAAAGCTCTTCAATCCGAGCAAGGGGAGTTGCTGCTCGTTTCAGTTCGGTAGCCATTTATTGATTTTCCTCCTGGTTTGAACAAAGCGGGTGGGAACCGTAGTTATATTAACGAATCGTTAGGAATTATAGCATAGCCGCCGAATTCAATAACTCCGGGTGGGCGGTCACTGCTGTGTGGCCGTTGAAATGCGATTGGGTGCGTCCCATGAGGTCAGTACCACCACGCGGTAGCGGGTGGGTGCGTTGCAGTTAGGCTCAATCAGCCTCACAATCTTTGCGGTTCGAGCCGCGTCAGGCCCTATGCCTTTGACGCTATAACCATGGCAGCAAGCGAATCCCTGGCAAATCGCTTTTGCAGCATACGAGCAAGCGGAACCGATAACCTCACGATAGGATGATGGGGACGGGAGAAGGCGTATATGTCATACCAGACTGAGTCGTCCTTATGCCATTCGATTGTAAAGCGTTCTTCACCGCACTCGACGTGATCTCGAAGCGTTCCATACGCAAACCCAGACTTCCTCACCGGTTCATTTTCATCGATCACATAGACAATCCGGCAAGCGTTTAATGACCAGAATCCAAATGTTTTCGCCTCGACTGCGACCGTCGTTCCCGCTTCGACAGGTAACCCGGGCGGAACTATTCCCGCCCACCCCAAATTGAAATGCTTCCAAGCTCGTAACGCAGCAACTGCGCGCATATACGTTTCCTCGCCATCACCGAGCCTTATCCGATTGTGGTCAACGTTGTAACCGGCCGGAGGTTGAGTGCGCGTTGCCCCAACCTCGTTATAGGTGAAAGAAAGATCACGTTGAGATGTGATGAATTGCCGGACCACTTCTTCACTGGGCTTGTGCAGCAGAAACATCAAGAAGATTCCGTGGTCATTCGTTACTTTTCTGCTTGGTGGCGATGGCGGCAGCCCGCGCGCGGGGATGATGGTTATCGTATGCGGAACGAAGGTGCCGGTCGGTAATGTGGGTATAGATTTGGGTGGTAGAAATGTCGCTATGGCCAAGCAGCGCCTGGACCGAACGCGAGTCGGCCCCGTGTTGTAGAAGATGAGTTGCAAAACTATGACGCAAAGTGTGGGGAGAAACTTCCTGCAGGCCAACCTTTGCTGCGTACCTTTTGATCATTGACCAGGCAAGCTGTCGTGTAAGAGGTTTCCCGCG
>JALYTI010000237.1 GCA_030854375.1 Acidobacteriota bacterium
GCGATCCCGAGCGCCAGCAGCATCAGCGCCAGGTCGGTGATCTTCAGGACGAAGTTACCCAGTTGTCCATAGCGAGCTGTCATAAACGAGTCAACGGACTTAGGAAAGCGGCTAAACTGGCCAGCCGCACATAACGCTCGATCTTGCTAATCCGATTTCGTGGGACGAGGATCATGTCGCCTGGCTGCAACGTGAGATCATTTTCCAGATCGCTGGTGCGCTTCAGTGTCTTAAAGTTCAAGCTTCTAACCTCGGCCACGTCCGCATTAAGTTTTCGAAATACCAGAATCTGTGATGACTTCGCGCTGTCTTTAAAGCCACCTGCAAGCAGGACTGCTTGAATCGCGGTTAACCTTTCGCGCAGTTCAAATTTGCCAGGCTGCGTCACTTCGCCTGCTACCACGACGTAAGGCTTTTGAAACTCTTTCAAAATCACCGTCAGCTCGGGAGATTCCAGGCGAGTTCGCGCTTTCGTAAGAATTCCGCTGCGAACCTGCTCGAGGGTGCGGCCGGCAACTTTCAGGTCGCCGCCAATCTCGAGAGAGATGTAGCCGTCAGGCTGGACACTAACTGTCTGATTAAACTCGGGAGTGTAGCGATACTGAATATCCAGTATGTCGCCTGGATGAAGTACGTAACGCTCTTCGACACCGAAGGCGCCAAGTGTGGGCGGTTTTGTCGGTGCCGAATTTGTTTGGGCGCTTACAGCAAGAGTGGAACCGGCAACCAACAATGCGATGATTACAATTTTCTTGAGCAACACAGTCTGACCCTTCTGTTACAGCATCCGGTAGATCAGTTTGGGAACCGGATATTGCCTCTGACTGAGAACGAATCCGAGAAAATTTCCACCTGCGCTCGCGATGATTTGTTGACAGCGCTGAATCTGACTGCGGCGTGTTTGGCCAGCCTTCACTACCACGACCACTCCATCGATAAGCGGAGCAATTGTGCTTGCGTCCAATGAAATTGACGGTGAAGGACAATCGATAAGCACGTAGTCGAAGTTCCAGCGCAAAACCTTCAGACATTCGGCGCGATACTCTGGAGATGACTCCCAGTCGCCAGCCTTTCTCGAACCCGCTACAGCCCCCACCTGCGACGTCGCGTCCGTGACGGATAACACGAGCAGGTTATCTATTTCCGTTTCTTCACACCGGGTTGAAATCTGCTTTGGATCGGCCACAGAGAGATTTTGTAGCGCGGTTGCCTCGACAAGCAGTACGCGGTTCCGAGTTTGGGCCGCTAATTCTTTCGCCACGATATTGACGACATGGCTGACTCCCTCCCCGGGCATTGCGGAAGTAAACATCACTGCCCGATTCCGCAGCTTTCCCTGGGCATCAACCGCCTGAAATACCGTTCTTATTAGTTCAAGATAGAATCCCACTTTGATTAGCTTCCTGTTTCGTCTCAAGTTCCCGTCGCCTTTTGGTAGTCTGCCGTCGCCCATTCGAAGGGAGGCTCAGGAACAATCTTTGGCTGCGAAAGTCTTGCTTCAGAAAGATCTGGTTGCGGAAACTCTGGTTGCAAAAGAACCGGCTCTTCCAAAAGTACAGCGCGCGGCGCTAGACTGGTTTTCGGCACGGAGGCGAGCACTTTTTGTCCGGTAAACATCTCGAGTTCCCGGGGAGTGAGCACTGTGTCGCGCATAAACTCTGCTACAAGCACCGCGCCCAAACTTAGCAACGCGCCCAGGAATACACCCAACAGCAAGTTCATTGGCCTGTTTGGCTTTATGGGCAGTTGAGGTTGAATAGGGACCTCAGCTACAGAAACGTTGGTAATCTTGTTCTGGTCCAGCTCGTCAGTGATCCGGGCCTCTTCTTCCTTCTTCTTGTAAAGCTGATAGTTGTCTGCGCTCTGCTGCACCTTCCGATTGAGGTCTTCGTATTCACCGGTAATGCCCTCAAGATGAGAAAGCTGGGTCTCGTACTGCACGACCTGACCCGCCAGCATTTCCTGACGACCCTGCGCCCCCGCCTGATCCACTCGCGCGCGCGCAAGTTCAGTCTCCAGTGTCTGGCGCAAAGGATTTAGATCCGTGGACTGTTCCGTGGAAGTCTCTCCGGCGGCCTTTTCAAGTGCGGCCCGAGTAGTTTTGATTTGCTGATCTACTTCCTTGACCAGCCGATCGTCACGTCTAAATTTTGTAAGCAACTGCGTGCGCTTGTTTTGTAGTTCAACAATCATCGTGTTGAGATGCTCGGCCGAATACTGGTTTGGCAGCGCGCGGCTTTGCGTCACAATGCGGGGCTGAACGGTTAGCAGTTGCTGTTGTACCTTGGCGATTCGTTCGTTGACTTCCCTGAGGTACGCTTTCGTTTCGAGCAGTTTCGATTTGGCCTCCGTAAGTTTCTGCACGGTTTGTTCTTTTTGTTGTGTCAACGAAACAACATTCATTGACTGCTGGAAACTCGAGAGTTGCTTTTCAGCATCCTGAAGTTGCGTTTCCGATTGATCCGCCTGGGTTTTGAAGAATTCGTACGTGCCCGGTGGCCTGTGGAGTCTAAGATGCTTTTCGAGATAGAGATCCTGAACTTTTCGCAGCACCGAGGCTGCGAGTTGAGGAGATCCGGAGCTGTATCTAACTTCTATGATATTTGCTTTCTTGACCGGATTGATCACGAGATCCTTACGAAGCTTCGTTCGCGCTTCTTCGATCTGCGCTGCCTGGGTACGTGGTGCTTCTTTTAGGCCGAGCCTCGCGGTGATTGAAGAGGTTGGTCCATACAACCCACATTCCGTGACCACTTGATTAAGCAGGTCTTCGCTCGTAAGCAATTCAATCTCGGAATTGATCTGGTTCTCGGATACCTCGTTATCGAGATAGACGCCGGTTGCGCCGGTGGTGCGTTCTGGGGTAATTGGCACGTCAGACCTGGTGTTCTTAACAAGAATCTTCATGCGCGACTCATATTCGTTCGGCATGAGAAAAGTTAAGACTGCCGTGCCCAGTGCGACAGTTAAAAACGTCACGCAGATCAAGAGCTTGTGACGAAATATGACGCTTGCTACGTCGCGGAGGGACACCTGGGCCTGCTCAGATTTGCTGGCGTTATTGTTGTTCATAAATAAGGTCTGCAGAGGACTTAAATGGGCAATCGAGGAGCTATTCCGCTTTTCTGGAAGTCGTCGTCGCGGTTTCCGAGAGATTCAATTTGCAGGGAATTACTGAACGGAAGGGCATGAATTGGCCGGCCAGGAAGGGCGCTAACGTGTGTCTACCAGGATGTATTGCGGGGCACTCGTTAGATTGACGAGAAGGCCGGATTCAGTTGCGGGTTTGAGGACAATGGCATCACCAGTATGAGAAACGATCCGGTAATTCCCCCGCGCCACAGGTATGGTCACCGTGTGATCAAGCCCCGCTGTCGTCCATACCGCGAACCGGCTAAGCCCACCATTGTTGAATGCCAGGACATAGTCGCCGGCGTTTAAAGACTTCCTTTCTTTGAACTTGTATCCCTGAAGAAAACTACTCAAGGTTTGCGCCGCTTGATACGCTGGTTTCGAATCGTACACAGGTTCGCGATTGCCAAAGTAAGGTGACAAGACGGTGCCGAAGTGGTGTTCAATCTGGGTAGGTTCCGACCCATCGTCCTGCCAGTCGTACCAAATTGATAAGGCAATTCCCTGCGACTGGTTGATGAGCAGTTGACGGGCCAACAGTTCTGCCTGCCGTTTCGCATCCACATTAAATGAACTCGACGAGTAGCCCCATTCGCTGGAGATTATTGGCACGCGCTTCCCTGCAGGAGCGTAGTTATCAATCAGTTTTCGCAGGCGAGTGTAGTCATCAACAACGGATTCAGGATCCGTCTTGCGGTAGGGATGAACTGAAATTGCTGACCAGTAATTCAGCAACCCCGACCGAAGACACTCTTCTACGAAGTCAAAGTCCATTCCCCATACGGCGGGGCCAATAATCTTCTCGCCGGGCGCCACGTCGTGGATTGCCTTGCTAGTCGCCACCGCCAGTTTGATGTAATCGAAAACGTTTGGCTTGGGTGTCCAGAAACCCGTATTCGGCTCGTTATAGATTTCCCAGAGAATCCCACGTCCGCTATACCTGCTGACCGACGCGGCGGCCCAGGTCGCGAAAGCGTGTCTGCCTTCGTCGGTGTAGGGTGCGCGCCCGTTGTCATACAGCGTGTGCGAGTAATCAAGAATGAAAAGCGGCCGAATCTGGTGCTTGTCGAGGGCGCTTAGTAGTCGATCGTAAGCCGAGAAATCGTACTTCCCCTTCTCTACCTCCACTTGCTGCCATACGAAATCCATTCGCACCCAGCGGAAGCCGGCGGCCGCCAGCATCCTGATCTCGCCGGGCTGCGGATCCGTGAAATGAATATTCACACCCATAGTCTCCGGTATGGCGGGCGCCGAAGTGTCACTTGGCCAAGGCGCGGGTGAGCTGGCGTTTAGGGCGCAGCTCGAGAGGACACAAGCGAGAATACACAGCGACACCAATAATCTGATCATGACGAAAGAAATTTCTGGTTCCTTTTCTTGAAGCAAGAAAAGGACTAATAGTCCGCAGATTACGCAGATTACACGGCTCACAGCCGAGAATCCGTACACAGGAAGTCATTTGGATAAACCATCTCGGATTATTCTCTTGATGCGATCTGCGTAATCTGCGTAATCTGTGGATTATTTTTAAATCTGGGATTGAGACAGCACCCATGACCGTAGCTTCAACTACTGACATACGAGCGTGTTTCCCCGCGCTAGAGCGTGTTCACAATCACTGTCCAGTTGCCTATTTCGATGGACCAGGCGGAACGCAGGTTCCCCGCCAGGTGGTCGACGCGATGAATGATTATCTCTA
>JALYTI010000012.1 GCA_030854375.1 Acidobacteriota bacterium
TATTCGTCGCCAGACAGGAATGTCGTGGACAAACGCCGGCGACGCCAAAGGACCAGGATCGCTCCGACGTTTTGCGCGTCTACACCGAGCTCGTGCAGACGGACGTTATGGTCTTTGACCGCCAGGGCAAATTTGTAAACGGACTAAAAAGGGAAGACTTCGAACTTCGGATCGATGGAAAACCCAAACCTATCGAGTTTTTCGAGAAAGTCATGGCCGGAACAGTCAGCGAAGAATCTCAGATTGCCGCTGCGCGAGGTTCGTCGACGGCGCGCGCCAACGGCGGCACGTCTACTGCTCCGGTACCGTTGGATCGCAGCAGGTCAGTCTTCTTCTATATTGATGACTTGCATCTGGATTTGCCTGCTCTTCAAACAACACGAAAACTGATCACGCATTTCATCGATGAGGACATGGGTCAAAACGACGAAGCGGCGGTCACCTCGGCAAGTGGCCAGCTTGGCTTTCTCCAACAACTCACCGACAACCCAACAGTCCTGCACGCCGCGCTTGACCGGCTTAAGATTCGCCCTTATTCCGTGCGCGATTTCGACCATCCCGCCATGTCGGAATATCAGGCGCTGTTATTTTCGAATTATGACCGCGACATAAGAGACTACTTCATACAGGAAACTCTTAGACAGAACCCCGGAATGACGCGTGAGTCAGCTGAGAGCATGGTAACCAGCCGCGCCCAGTCACTGTTGCAATACGCCGGAAGTGTCACAGCCCATACTCTAAGTGGACTGGAATCACTTGTGCGTGCGGCAAATAAACTCCCAGGCCGAAAGTTGGTATTTTTCATTTCGGGTGGTTTCTTTCTCGACGATCGCAATTCAGACTCGCATTTTAGACTTCAACGAATTACCAGCGCTGCAGCGCGTAGCGGAGTCGTCATCTATTCAATGGACGCCCGGGGTCTTGTGGCGAGTCTAAGCGATGCCAGCTCCGATATCCAGTTTGATCCGACAGGGCGGCTGTCACGCGCTGGACAAGGTGAACTCTTCGCTTCGCAAGACGCCATGAATGCGCTGGCTTCCGATACTGGAGGGAAGGCCATCTTTAATACAAACTCGCTCGACCCGGGTCTGGCTCGCGCGTTGAAAGACACGTCAGCCTATTATCTCCTTGCCTGGAAACCCGAAAACGAAAAGCAGCATGCGAGTAAATTCCGTCGCCTTGAAGTGAGGGTGGTTGGTAAGTCTGAGCTGACCGTGCAGGTGCGACGCGGCTTTTTTGATATCGAGCCACCGCCGCCGGTGACAAAGGACTCGAAGGCGAAAAAAGTTCCAGAGTCGGAACGCGCGGACAAGTCGCCTAAGGATGAGCTTGCGAAAGTAATGTATGCGGCCTACCCGACCCGCGATATCCCGGTCTCTTTGAATCTGCATTACCTCAACACACCCGCCAAAGGACTGATACTTTCGGCGGTCATGGAAGTGCCCAACGAGTTTCTTTCTTTTGTGACAACGGACGGAAGGCCTACCGCGGTAGTCAGCGTTGCCGGAACCTTTCTCAATGAGCAAGGTAATGCGGGCGCGGTATTCAATAACAAGATTACAATCAACGAGCCTTCTATTGGCGCGGCGAAAGAAGGAAATGTTCTTTCCTATAGCCACTCAGTTTTTTTGGGACCAGGACTCTACCAGGTTCGCGTAGGAGCGCGCGATGATAGAAACGGAAGATCTGGCAGCGCAAATGCCTGGATCGAGATTCCTGATTTGGCTTCCGGACAATTGGCCCTGAGTAGTTTGCTTGTTGGTGTGCGTGCACAGTCGCCAACTCCCACAACTTCGGCGGGTTTTCAAAATCTTCCGGTTGAGTTAAGAATCACTCATATCCTGTCTCCTAACGACTTTCTGCGATTTGTAGTTTTTGTCTACAATGCTGCGCGGGCGCCGGCGGATTCCAAGCCTGACCTGGCCGTTCAGGTGCAGATAGTGCGAGACGCTCAGCCCGTTGTCACGACCCCGTTGAAGAAAATTTCCACCGAAGACGTCGCGGATCTGGGGCGAATATCTTACGCCGCCGAAACCTCGTTAGCCGGACTGCCAGTGGGCCGCTATTTATTGAAAGTCACAGTTGTGGATCGGGTTGCCAAACGCAGCGCTTCGCAGCAGACTCGTTTTAACATCGAGTGATTAACTACTCACCACCTCTTGGCTAAACCCTGGCGCCCAACCAAAGAACAGTTACTCGCAGCCGAAGGCAAAACTGTACCTGACGTAATTGCTCCAGGCTTGCGGGTTCTGTTTTGCGGAATTAATCCAGGTCTCTATACAGCGGCGGTAGGCCATCACTTCGCTCGACCCGGCAACCGATTTTGGCCGGCGCTGTATGCGGCCGGCTTCACGGAGAGACTGGTTTCACCTTTCGATGAAAGAGGACTACTGAAAACTGGCTACGGAATAACCAACGTGGTTATGCGCGCTACGGCGTCCGCGGATGAATTGTCTCGTGAAGAACTCCGTAAGGGCGGCTTACGGTTGGCCGCAAAAGTACGCAGATATCGACCGGCGTTCCTTGCAGTGCTGGGACTCGGGGCTTACCGGTCTGCCTGGGAAAGACCGAAAGCACTCATCGGCCGTCAGGAAGAGCCGATCGGCGAGACTGTTGTTTGGGTGTTGCCTAATCCGAGTGGGTTAAACGCGCACTATCAAGCGAAAGATCTTGCGAGACTTTTTTCAGAACTAAACGCCGAAGTGAAAGCTACATCTTGATTCGATCTCAACCTTGCCGATCACAGGTCCGCTCTCGGTTCACGGCCGCAACAATACTATTCATCTCAGCAAGCTATTAAGCTGAGCGGCCATAGTCGCGTTAAGTGGCTTGAGAATGTCATATTCCTGGCGCGCCGCGGGTTTGTCGTTGATAGCGACGTAGGTGAGACCAAGATTATAGTGAGCCGCTGCGAGTTGCGGTCTTAACTTAACGACCGCTTTGTAGGCTTCGATGGCCTCGGAATAGCGGCGTCCGTTGTACAAGGCGAGGCCAAGATTGAAATGAGCGGCTGCATTAGTAGGCTCAATCTCGGTAGCGTGTTTCAAAGCGTCGGCGGCTTCGTTATATTGCTTCAAACCGTTATACGCATTTCCAAGATTCTTGTACGAGTTTGACATCACTTCTTTTCTGTTTTGCAGTCCCTGCCTGTAAGCCTCACCGCTTTGGCCCAAAAGCGCTATTGCTTTTTGGCAGGCCGCAACTGCTTCGCTGTAACGCTCCGAGTGAACATAAGCAAATCCTAAATTGTCGTAAAGCTCTGCATTGTTCGGGTCGCGGTCCAGCGCCTCCTTCAATATCTCGATTGCTTCTCCGTAACGACTCAGCCTGGCCAGGGAGAAGCTCAGGGGTTGATATGCGGGGAGGTACTCGGCATTTGATTTGATGGCTTGCCGGTAAGCTTCAGCCGCCTCGGCGAAGCGCCCTTGATCAAGGAAAACGTTCCCCAACCCGAATTGGGCCCGCGCATCGCTTGGCTCCTGCTGTGCTGCCAGCTTGTATTGTTGCTCAGCTTCGGAGTAGCGAGGAGTTGGTGCGCTTCGTGCTGCATTTGCTTTGGCTATGACCTGTTCATGTACTGCGATCTTCTTTTGCGCCACGGTCTGATGAGATCTGTTCCCATTCGATGCTCGTCCGCCTCCCGCCGCCGGACCTGATGTCCCGCCACCGACGCGCACAGCCGGATTATCAGGCTTGCGAAAGATCAACGCAGCGCCGCCAACGGCGTCGCCCGATAAAGTGCCGCCTCCAGCCTGACCCTGTCCCTGGGCCACGAGTTTCACCATATGCGCTGAAACTGTAGCAACAAGCACTAAGAAGAACGCTAAACGATAATGCTTTGTCATCACTCAAAAACTCCTCTTCACCGTCCTACACAAATTACAGCATCTTTCACGAAATTAGAACTAGATAAGCCTGTTTCATCCGCGGTAATCAAGATGAAAGAGAGTAAGCGCTGGGTTGGCTGGGCCACTCATGAAATGCAGTTCAGACATGGGCTGAGGGCACGGGAGATTTTTTCAACCTGATAACAAGCACATGGTGAGTTTCCATTTCCGGTCGAGGTCATTTGAAAATGGCAGCAAACGTTTTATCTCTGCTTCACCGCATTAACGAGCAGCGGGAAGAATTGTCCCTGCATTTTCTCGCCACAGCGGATCACCGGCACGCCTTCCAGTGGAGGCTCGTCTGAAGCAGACTCTACTCCATCACGAAAGACATTTATTACAGTGGCTCGCCTGGGCCCGTAGGTGCGGTTCCCGAACGATCCATGAATCATCAACGGATGATGAAACGAAGCCTCGCCCCTCTTCAATTCGATTGGCACCGGCTTGAACTCCGCTCTTTGTACATCAGACAGAACTTCGTGAATCGAGTTCATGTCGTCCGTGAGACCAGTGATGGGAAGCAGGTTCCACCTATGGCTTCCCGGAACGTAATGAACGCAGCCATTCTGACGCGTAGCATCATCTAATCCAATCCAGCAGGAGAGATGTGCCACTGGCGTGGTTCTGGTCCAATAAGAATAATCCTGATGCCAGGCGACAACGCCTCCATGCTGTGCAGGCTTGGAGAAGATCTGATCGTGCCAGAAGCGAACTGGCCCGCTCAGGAGTTGCGTGGCCGGAATCAAAAATGCGGGGTTCCACAGCAAATCATGGAAGGCCGGGGAAATACGCCAAGCGCCGAGCGCATGAAAAAGGACCTTTGCCGGATCGATTGATTCACTCGAGTGATACTCGTAAAAGAGTTTATTCCGGGGATGTGATGCGTCAACGAGTTGATCGAGCTCTGCCCGCAAGGTTTCGATTTGATGGTCGTCGAGCATGCGGATTCCCGCGACGTAACCGTTGGATTTGTAGAATTCGACTTGATCATTGCTTAGCCTGAAGCAACTCCGGTCTTCAACCGAAGGATCATCAAATAGTCCTGTAATCGGATGATGGTACGCTGACAGATCTTCCATTGAATCAAATTACAAATGACGGGGACGTTCAGCGTTCGTTGGCGGGGCCGCCACACCCATGGCTGCGGCCTTAATATCATTTCACTTCTTTGATTCCATCTATTACCACTTTCGCCACGGTCGGAATAATATCGCGCTCAGTGGCATGGTCAGTCGTAAATGTCACCAGCACAAACTTGGAACCATTCGGCATTTCAAGATACGCAGCGTCATGCCTTGTCGTGCTCGTCCATCCAGCTTTCGACCACAAACGCACGCCATCAACTCCCTGAAGCGCAATGCCCGTAAAGCCATGCGCCTGATCGTCAGTATCTTTACTCGTGCCGGAGTAATCGCGCTTTAGCAACTCCATCATTTGCTTGCTGCGCTCGACGCTAACAGCCTTTCCGGTGACAATCTCCACTAACAAACGCGCTGTGGCGTCGGTAGTCAGCTTGTTTCTATTTTCCCCATTTGGCCCGCGCGAAAAGTGCTCGCGTCCGTAGGCGTCTTCACAAAATGTTTTCTGATTCACGTTGATACTAGTGTAGCCAAGTGAAGAAAAATAGCGGTTTACAGCATTACGTTTCTCCTGCCATTTCTTCATCTCTCCCACTGGTAGTTCATAACCGCCAGTCGTGTGAGTCAGGACGTCAACGATGTACTGAGTCGCTTCGTTAGAAGAATCAACGATCATATCTTTCAAAGCCCGACGCAGTTCGGCCGTGTCTTCAATCTTCTTGTCTTCCAGCCAGCGGTGGGCTGCAACAAGATAGAAGAGTTTAACGACACTTGCGGGATAGATTCTCTCGTTTCCCCGAAAGCTGGCCGTCGCCGGATGATCAGGATCGCGGAGGTCGATTAGTGTAATGGAGAGCTGCTTTTCCTCGAGCTTCTTATTTTCGAACTTGTTAAGAGTGGTTTTGGCTGCGTCGTCAACCAAAGATTGCAGGGTCCGAGATGGAGTTGATGGACCCGGTGATGTCTGTGAAAAAAAGGCAGGCGTTAAAACTGAAACAATCACACAGGTGGCGGCGAAAACTTTTCGATTTATTCTTTCCATAAATGTGAAAGCGAAACAAGTTGCAATGATTGTGTAAGCGAACGATTTCGATTATAAGGCAACCAATGACAAAAGTATCCGCAAAGGTATCAGACGAAGGACTTAACCGAGGCATCCGCCGGTGGGATTTGGTGGCTATCGCAATTAACGGGATCATCGGAGCGGGAATCTTTGGCTTGCCCGCGAAAGTGTTCTCACTGATCGGCTCGTATAGCATTGTAGCGTTCGTCGTTTGCGCATTAGTCGTCACGCTGATCATTCTGTGTTTCGCGGAAGTCGGCAGTCGCTTTGATGAGACTGGTGGGCCGTACCTTTACGCGCGCGAGGCTTTTGGTCCAACAGTAGCGTTCGAGATCGGCTGGTTAATATGGCTGGCGCGGCTGACTGCCTTTGCCGCGAACTGCAATTTATTAATTAACTACCTGGGTTACTTTTGGCCTGCGGCTACAAACACGTTATGGCGTTTTTCTATTGTGACGCTAGTGGTCGCGGTACTGGCTACAATTAATGTGCTCGGCGTAAGGCAGGCGGCAATCGTCAGCAACTGTTTCACCATCGGCAAGCTAATCCCGATGCTCATTTTCATTGGTGTGGGTTTATTCTTTCTTAACCCACAAGCGTTCGCGCTTGGACCGCGGCCAACAAGCGGAGCCTTCTCCCAATCCGTATTGCTCTTGATCTACGCGTTCACAGGCTTTGAGATGGCAGCCATCCCAGCAGGCGAAGTACGCAATCCGCGAAAGCAATTACCACATGCGTTGATAGTTGCGATTGCGGTCGTCGCTGTGCTTTACATCCTGATTCAGATAGTTTGCGTTGGAACACTTCCGGAACTGGCACAATCACAGAAGCCACTGGCTGATGCGGGAACAAGATTTATGGGGACCGCAGGCGGCGCGATCATTGCGGCAGGCGCTATCATTTCGATCACCGGCAACCTGAATATTCTCGTACTTTCAGGTTCGCGAATTCCCTTTGCCATTGCTGAGCGACACCAACTGCCGTCATTCCTCGCTAAAGTTCATCGGAGATTTTCTACGCCTTATGTCGCGATCCTGTTTACCGCGGCGCTGATGTTGCTCTTGACGCTCACAAGTTCTTTTGTAGCTGCACTCACGATAAGCGCTATCGCGCGACTGATCACCTACGCATCAACGTGCGTTGCATTAATTGTCTTCCGTCGTCGCAAAGACGCTCCGCCGGCAATGTTTAGATTACGAGCGGGAACACTCATTGCGATTGGTTCGCTCGCGTTAGCCGCCTGGTTGCTCTCGAATAGCACACTTACAGAGGCGAAAGTCGCGACCGCAGCTGCCGCAGTCGGGTTCGTCCTTTATGCCGGCTACATGCTGATAAAGAGAATTCGACCCAAAGGGGCCAACCCTGGGAACGCGGCACCTTGATGTAGATTTTGTTTTGACAGCCATTCACCGCTGGGAAGCTGCGACAAGTCGCGGCACTCCAAAGAGTGGCCTAAATTGCGATCTTGAAGTGTCCTTTAGAGACCGGTCTGGCCCTCCTTTCCGTTGTCCGGCACGCACTCATTACCTCCTCTCCAAATCTTCATCCAGTAACACCCTAACTCCGCATTACTGACATTTTTTGTAAACCGGAGGGTGACATAAATTGGACGAGATTTGTCAGTGATTCGGAAAGGGGCTAAATGCCTCGTGAAGAAGGGCGTTTGTCTGAGCACATTGAGGGTATGAAGACCTAGCTGCGACTGGCCCCGGCATTTCGCCCCATGGCATGAAGATTGTGTTCTGGTTCTCTTCTTACCGCCCTTACGTTGCGTAGGAACTGCATCGGAGGGAGCCAGAAACCCTGGATAAAGGCCTGGTTCCAGACGATGAGAAGCGAGGCGGCGAGAAACACTTACAAGCGGGATTTGTACTAGCGGCAATCTATTCCAAAAGGCTTCACAAAGACCTTCGAAAGTTTAGGAGATTACGAATGACAAAGTTTAAGAAGCATGTTCACAGGTTACCTATCGTGGCCCTGTGCTTATTGATTTTGGGCAGCGCTGCGGCGTTTGCGCAAAAGAAGTTCATGATGATCCGTAGTGGTCGTCCCGAAGTGAAAATTCTTCTCGCAGCGACCGTGGAGCGTGACCACGTCAGAATTCCTGTTGAGAAGGCTTCGATTGTCAAATCAGGCGAGATTCTTGATTGGACCATCACTTCAGTGAACGAAGGCACAGCCCCAGCTAACGATTACAAGACCGTCGGAAAGGTCCCGACCGGCACCGAGTTTATCGCAGGCAGTGTAACGGCGGATGGTTCAGCGACAGTTACGTACAGTATTGATAATGGCAAGAGTTTCTGGACGCAACCTACTGTCGAAGAGAAGCAGCCAGATGGGTCTGTGAAGAAAGTGCCCGCGCCCGCCTCTATGTACACCCAGATTCGTTACGAGTGGGCAGACCCGCTGAATCAAAACAGCAAACTCGACGTTTCTTATAAGGTACGCTTGAAATAGCTGCCGGCCTACATGCCGACCGGAACGTCAAGACCGCGCTCAAAGCGCTTCCTTCCGGTTCATGCCAAATCGCTCAATTCATAAATGAGGAATCACAAATGAAGAAAGTTGCCCAGATTATTAAACTCACACTGCCCCGCATGATCGCGTTGCTCGCGATCGCCACTGCATCTTCAATGCAGACAGTGGCTCAAACGCCGGGCGGTACAGCGATAACAAACCAGGCAAGTGCCACATATTCAGACGGCACGAATAGTTACTCGACAGTTTCAAACTTAGTAACAGTTACAGTAGCTAACGTCTCCGGCCTGGCGATTACGCCGGACGGCGGGCTCGCCCCGACTGTAGTGCCTGGTCAGACAGCAGTGGTCTTCAGTTTTCGTGTCACGAACACGGGAAACTTTGCCGACCAGGTACGTTTCCTTGCGAGCGGCGCAAGCGTCTATCTCAGCGTCGGCAGTCCGGCAACCATAACCCGCGCAGTGATTGACGTTGACAACAGCAACTCAATCAACGCGGGCGATACAGACATTCAAGGGAACGCGGCGGACGTAGTATCCGCCTCAATCGCGCAGAACGCCTTTATTAATGTTCTCGTCGAAGTAAGCGTTAACGGCGGCGCCACCGCGGGCCAGTCCGTCGACGTATTTCTCGGCGATGCTGCCAGTGGCAGTCCTACGTTTGACAATCAGCCGGCGGACAGTTCTCCGAAAGAAGTGAGAACGGTCTCCGCTGCCTCAGTTAATGGCTTACGAGAAGCACGCGGTGACGCGAGCGCTTCCGTGGTGAGCGACGCGCTGTTAGCTCTTTCACTCACCGGACCGGCGGGGCCTGTAGCGCTGGGCTCGAACATTACCTACGTGTGGAACCTTTGTAATAATGGTACGCGCACCGCATCGGCAGTTACCCTCGTTAACGGGCCCGGAGGATCGAACGTCGGCGTCTTTATCATCGCGCCGGTTCCAGCTGGGACGTCTCTTGCTGGATCGCCTCCCAATTCGTTTCCCGCAGGAACGCTCTATTCGACGTCGCCGCTGACAGACGATCCCATCACTACCGCGACCTGGACCACCACAGCGCCAGTCCCGCTTTCAGGCGCCACCCGCGTAGCCTTCAATGTTGGCAACTCGCTGGCGGTCGGTGCATGCAGCGCCAACATCAATATGGTCGTTACGATCACCACGCCTGACGCCACTAATCCAATCGTGGAACAGGGTAGTGCCTATGCGAAGAACAGTCTCAATGTTCAAATCTCGGCTGTCTCGCCTGCGGTCATCACAACACTGGTTGCCGTTGGTGGAGTGCTCAATGGACCTCAGGGACAACCTGGTGCGGTGGGACCAACAGACAACAACGACGACTACACCAATAAGAGTGTCAACGTAGGAATAGCCGGTATTCCACCGGGCGGCGCCACGAATGCTGCCAGCGGCGCAATCAATTTCATCAACACGCTGCAGAACACGGGCAATGCAAACGACAACTTTACATTGACTGTGACGAGCTTCCCTGCGGGAGCAACAGTTGTCGTACAGGGCGTCACGGTAATCAACAACGGTGTGGCCACGGGTAATCCTGTTCCGCCGCTCGCGATTAGTTATGCGGGTTCGTCCAACTACACGGTTGCCATAACCCTGCCGGCCGGAAAGACCGTGCTCACCGGTTATGACACCGTAATCAGAGCCACGTCGGGCAATACGAACAGTTCGACCAATGACACGATCGATCGCGTGTACACCGGTTTCGTGCGGCTTGACAAGGTCGCAACCGTTGCAAATGCGACAGGAGTCGGCGGCGCAACAGATGCTGTCCCCGGTGCAGTGATCACGTTTGCGATCACTTATACCAACGTGTCGAGCTCTGGCGGTACGAACAACGTTACCTTGACGGCGACCAACATCGTCATCACAGAGAACGGCGGCACCGCTCCGAATAACTGGGCGACGTACACAGACCATGTTGTCGGCGCTACCGACTCGCTCGGCGGCACGATTACGGGTGACGCGGTCGGCTCGACGGTTCTAACCGACACGATCGCTTCGCTCGCTGCTGGTCAGTTTGGCGTCTTTACTTTCAAGCGCCAGATACAGTGACACAGAACTAGTTTGTATACGCGTACGTCCCAGGAAGGGGTGCCACGGTTTCTCAGGCCAATTGTTCTACGCTGAGAACAGGTCGCACCACCCGAAGAATGAGGGATGAAGGCTGAGGGATACAGTCCAAAATCAATCCCTGGCTTTCATCCCTCATCGTCCATTCTCAGCCCCGGGCCTGGCTATCAATATCCGCCATGCTGAACGACTTTTTTAGCAGAACATTCATCATCATCCTTCTATGTGTCATCCTCGCGGGACACATGGCGGGACTGGTCGCGTTTGCTGCTGAGGCTGGTTCGGCCGGCACAGTTATCTCGAACCGTGCGGAAGCAACTTATCGAAACGATGAAGGAACAGACTACACCGCAGTCTCTGAGACCGTAACCGTAACAATCCTCTCGGTGTCTTCGCTGGTAGTCACCCCGGACGAGACGCAATCGTCGGCGAGTGTTGGTCCATACGAACGCATCACAAGACTCTTCCGGGTCTGCAATACGGGAAATACTCCCGATCGTTACACAATCACGCAGGCTGACGTAAACTCTCCGGCAGGCCTGATCAACCTTTACTTTGACAACGACGGCACTGGAACAGTGACCAACGCCGACACTTTGGTCAACGTCAACGGCTCTCCATCACCAGACGTTCTTCCAGGTGGTTGTATTGGCGTTCTGGCAGTTGTGGACACTAACGATTCGCCTGCAAACACCGACCTAATCATTCGCCTGACCGCTCGTTCGAGTGCGTTGGGTTCAGTTAATGGAAGTCTTCAAGATCAGGGCACCATCATCAATGCGGTTGGCGCTGCGGCACGTTTGGCAGCGCCTGCCGACAGCAATCTTCCTCCGCTCAAGACGGTTAACGGAAGCAGCCAGGCAGTCGTCAGCGCGGGCACTCCCTTCACCTACACTATTGCTTTCCGCAATTACGGCGACACTGCTGCACGCAGCGTTGTCTGTATCGACGATCTCCCGACCGAACTCGAATACGTTCCCTTTTCTCTAAGCCTTGACGGAAGAAATCTCAGCGATGCTGTAGACGCCGACGAAGGATACGTGCAGGGACACCGAGTTGTGGTCCAACTTAACCAGGTCGCGCCGAACCAACTGGTCACAATTTCATTTCAGGCGCGGCTTAACGGCAGCGTTGCCGGCGGTGTCGGCCTAACCAACTTTGCCACGCTTACCGGGGAAAATGTTGCTCTCGTTATCAGCAGCAAGGCTATCGTCGTCATAGATCCTTTCGGCACCGTCTTCGCTGGACGCGCCGGTAGTGCGGCTCCTATTGCAGGGGCACAGGTCCAGATCGTTTTGAATCAGGATGGCAGTAACGCTTTGTCAATTCCGCCCGGCATAGGTTTCTCGCCAAATCTCGAAAACGTTAATCCCTTCATTTCTGATGGACAGGGCCACTTCAGCTTTGCATTGCCACCGGAACAACTGGGTTCCGAGCTTTCGCCCGCACGCTATTTCATGAAGGTTACGGCGCAAGCGTACTCAGCGCGCATGCTGGAGATTACGTTGCAACCGAAGCAGACTGGACTCTTCACCCTTACAATCCGCGCCCTCGATGGTCAACCTCTGGCGCGCGCGGGAGGCTTTGACCTCGTGCGCGAAAACGTGCGGATTGAAGATCTAGCTGCAGTCGTGCTCAACATCCCAATGTTCGAACCTTACGGATTGGAAATTTCTAAATCCGCCGATCGGCCGCGCGCCGAGATTGGCGACGCTATCGCCTATAGCGTGCAAATCCACAATCCAACGGCTGCGCCGGTATCGGACCTGATAGTCCGTGATCGTTTGCCCACCTCGTTCCACTACGTACCCGGAACAGGCCGGCTCTCTCGAGGTTCCACGGAAGAGCCGATCGAACCTGAGATTGCAGGCGACGAAATCGTTTTTCACCTCGGCGAGATTGGTCCGGGGGAAAGCGCGCGCCTTCTCTACCGCGCGCGGGTGGGTGCGAATGCGCACGAAGGTCAACAGGAAAATATCGCTGTTGCAGCTGGCATGTTTCCCAATGGTGCGCTTGAGCAGACACAACCG
>JALYTI010000238.1 GCA_030854375.1 Acidobacteriota bacterium
TTTTCAGCCCCTTCCCGTTTCAGCGAGAACGCAATCTGGTAATCCTCAGCGCCTACGCGCGAGGGGACCGCACCCGCATTACGAAGGTCATTGCCGTCGACTATTGCAGGCGCCTCAACTATCACCCACTTTTTCGGTCGCTCGCTTGCACCGGAGCTTTGTGTGCCGGTTCCCGGCTCATTTGCCTCGACGTAAGGCAGCACACGCCGATTTGACGGCACCGTGCCGCCAAGAGAAGTAATTGCGGCGTCCCTCGTACTGTATGTTTGGACTGGCGATGGGCTTGGTGGGCTAACCACCGCCGTTAACTCCAATAGTCCTCCAGCAGTGATTATCTTCGTCAACCGCTGGCGATCGGGAACATCAGGAAGGCTCACCACGATACGTCCATTCGGAGGAGTGCCCTGGGCTATTACTTTCGGGTTTTGAATGCCCAACGCGTCCAATCGTCCCTCGATTATTCTCACGGTCTGTTGGGTTGCTCCTGCTCTATCAGCCATCGCAGGGTCGACCTCAAGGGTTAGGTGCCACGTTAACTGGCTCTTCGGACGGAGGAATGAACAGGCGAACCCGACCGAAATGAGCAAAAGAATGGCGATTGCGCTGGTAATCTTATGTTGCATGACCAAGCTCGTGTGAAGATCAAGAACTCAAAACAGCGACAGCTTCGATTTCAACCTTGGCGTCGTCGTTGAGTAAGCTTTTCACCTCAACCAGCACCATCGCCGGGAAATGTTTTCCCATGTGCGCGCGGTAAGATTTGCCTACTTCGCTGAGGCTGCTCGTGTATTCCTTTTTATTCGTTACATAGATGACAAGCCTGGCGATCTGATGAGGACGGCCGCCAGCTCTGGAAACAACTGCAATCACATTCGCCAGTGCGCGGTCGAATTGCTCGACAAAGTTTTCACTGATAACGATTTGCTTTTCGTCGCAACCAATCTGTCCAGCCACGAATAGCATTTTCCCCGCCATATCGGTCAGAACTCCATGCGAGTAGCCGAGTGGCGTACCGAGTGAGTCGGGATTAATCAGCTTGAAAGTCATACAGGCAATAAGACAAAACAGAATTGGCAAGTTATTAGATTCTGTCCGGCTGGGCAAGTGAAAATCTTACAAGTCTTCGGGCGTCTCCTATTTTCTCAGAACCGCGAGCGGAAGGGACCCCCAGACTCGACATCCGATTAATAACTAAATCAGGACCGCGAGCGGTGCGTAGTGCGGCTCTGCCGCCGCGCAGTGCGGAAAGGCTTCGCCTTTCCGGGTCTCTCTCAATGCCTGAGGCTATGCCTCTTCAAACTTTCGGAGGCGCAGCCTCCCGAAGAAAAAATCATCACGGAAAGGCAGAGCCTTCCGCACTGCAGGGGCGGCAAAGCCGCTGTCCAACGCCACCGCTCGCGGTTCTGATTCAGTTACTAGTCGGAGATTGAGTGGGTTGCAAAAGAAAAAGGCCGCCTTGAAGAAAGGCGGCCTCAAAATAGTAACGTTTAAAACGACGTCGATTAAAGGACCTTGTCCAGACGCGAGGCGAGTTGGCCGGCAAGGTTGCCATTTGGATCTAATCCGCCAATTGGCTCACTGGCATTGCCCTGTTTGTCGATGATTACTATTGAGGGCAACTGATCGATGCCAAACTTTTTCGAGATAGTACCGTCGGAATCCCGAAGCACAGTGAGCTTGAGACCATACTTTTGCGCAAATGCACGCAGCTGTTCGTCACTCGCATAGTTCTTCGACTTCGGGTCTTCCGATTCAGTGCTTACCCAGTAGACCACCAGGCCACGATTACTATATTCGTCGGCAAGTTTCCTAATACCCTGCAACTGGGTCTTCGAAAGTGGAAGCCATGAAGCCCCAAAAGCCAGGACCACAACCTCACCGCGCAGGCTTTCAGAAGTAATTGTTTGGCCGTCAACCGAGCGCAGGGAAAAGTCGACCGGTCCGCTTGCGCGATTCTGGGCCACTCCGAGGGAAGATCCCAATAGAGTCGCCAAAAACAGGGCCAGTAGGGGAATTCGATTTATCCTAAGCATTTACTCTCCTTTGCCCGTTCCCAGAGAGGTCGGGCACTGCATTAGATGAGATGCGCAACCCTTTAGTTGGTCATCATTACAGCCCTGGTTTGTTCTAGTTCTGTTCTGAAGTGGCTATTTTGGCGGGAAAACGCCAAAAACCTCGTGGTGCAGAGCTTGGTAATCATCCCACGTGTCCATGTCCCGCGCAATGTAATTCGAACTGACAGGGACACGGTGGACCTGATCCCGATGAGCATCGAACAGCCCTTTTAAACCGCGAGCAGGATCGAGACTGAGCAACTCATCCCGGAAGGTTAAGTCGATGAGTACCGGATGGCCGCCACGATCGTTCCAGGTGGGCAAAAGTAATCGGGCTCCTTTCCTCCATTCTCCGATTAACAGCGCGACCACTTCCGAAGGTACCGCCGGATGGTCAACCGGTGTAATGAGGACAGCCTTTGTCTGAAAGGGAAGTTGAGATACCCCACAAGCTATCGACGCGCTCATCTCGCTGGCGGGATCGTGATTAATTGCGAAGGCGACGCGCCAATCTTTTAGCTGGCTTTTCAATTCAACAGCATGAGGACCCTGGCCCAGAACGACGATAACATTCTCAACACCGCCGCCACGCAAGTGTTCAATGCAGGTTTCGATTACGGTTTTGTCGCCAAAGGGAAGCAAGGGCTTGAATGCGCCCATGCGTTGCGACTGACCTGCTGCAAGAATGATGGCTGCCACGAGGTTGGTCTTTGGTCTTTGGTCTTCGGTCTTTGTCATCAGGGTCGGAATTATGGTCGCTTACCACCCAAGACCAAAGTCCAAAGGCCAAAGACCTAAGACCTAAGACCAAAGACCTAAGACCTAAGACCTAAGACCTAAGACCAGTGCTAACTATCGGATGTTGCCAATTCCTGAAGTGCCCGCAACGTATATTGCCTGGTCATCTGTTTGCGCCAATTCATGACGAAGTCGGTGTTGTCGAGTGGGCGAGCTTTAACGTAAGCGGCTTCCGCAGCGGCTTGAATGTGATCGTTGTCGAATGGCTGGCCTATCAATAGATCTGCGGCTTCTTTGACGTCCACGGGGGACGGGGCGATACCGCCGAGTATTAGCCTGGCGTGTTTTACCGAACCCGCTTGATCTAGTTGAATCCAGGCCGCCACTCCAAGTACGGGAAAATCAAAAGCGCCACGGCGGCGAAGCTTTTGATACGAAGCTCGCCAGCCATTCAACGGAGGTAGATCAATGTCGACAAGTAATTCGTCCGGCCGTTTTTTCAAGTAGTCGATCCCGTCATCGTTGTAGAACCCCGCCGCATCGATCATTCGTTCACCCAAAGTTGATGACAAACGAAACCTGGCTCCAATCGCCACCATTACCGGACCAGATCTGAAGATTGCACGGCCCAGCATTTCGAACTTCCGGGCGCCACCCAGCAAATGTCGCCGTCCTTCTTTAAACAAAAATTGATGCCTTTGCGCCACTCGTAATTCTGATCGTAATAGTTGCAACGAGTATCGAGCAGCAGGTTGCCACCGACGGTTCCCATGTTTCGCAGGATTGGCGTGGAGATTGTACGGGCAGCTCGCGCGATGACTGGATAATCCCGATTGATAAGCGGGTGTTCACAGATATCAGTTAGCGTTACTGAAGCGCCGATTCGAATTCCTGACTTTCCATCACCCGTGATCTGATTGAGTTCAGGAAGCCGCATCACGGAAATAACCGTCTGCGGCATCTGCTGTCGCCGCTTCATGTTTGGATAGAGGTCTGTGCCTCCAGCCACAAACTGCCCCTCCGGCCCTGAACCGGCCATGATCTTTACCGCCTCCGCGATTTCTCGCGGCACGCGATAATTAAATTTGGGCAGTCGCATCATGGCTTATAGATAGGCGCGCAGGGCTTCAGCTTCACGATTTCCAGTTGCCTTGATCTTTATCACCGGCTGATCCGGATGGGCTGGGTTTGGTACCACCCGGAGATTGACGCAATCAACCAGCAGGTCAAGGCTTTCAAGTACGGTTTGCCCGATCAGCACTTCGGAGCCCAGCACCAGTGTCTCTTCAGTTGTGCGGCGGCCAATTAGGTCAATCCCTACCATTTCCGTCACGTCGATATCCTCAGTCACGTCGTTGGCGTAAGTCGCTCTCGTCCTGCGCACCGTGACCAAGCCCAATCGCTGGACGACGTGGATTGGCAAAACGGATCGCACTGCGCCTGTATCAACCAAAGCGTCAGCTTCGTAGGTGCGAATCTTGTCCGCAGTGAGGAGACCTCTCCGAACCAAAGCCTCGTCGACGGCATTCGTGAGCTTAACTGTTACTCTTACTTCTCCGATGAGCGTCTTCCCTTGCTGGGCACCACTTGTCGACCGCGCTGCCCTGCCAACTTCACGCCAATGTATGCGCACTGTGCGGACGTGGGACTCGGGATGCAACCCTTTGTCGTTTGAAGTGTTTTTCTTTTCCATACAAGTTCTCTGGCAAATATCTAGGAGTGCACCGCGACGCGCGGCATCTCGCGACCGTCGCCACCTTCGGCAGGCGTCAGCACGCGCAACGGTTCTGGCCACTCAACAGACGGAACGGTGTCTGGCCCATATCGGCCGTCGCGCCCCCGCGCCTTTTCGCGCAGGGCTTTCAAAATCTTTTCCGGAGTGATTGGCACTTCGTCTATTCGCACACCGACCGCATCGTAGACCGCATTGGCTACTGCCGGCGGCACGGGCAGCAGTGGTCCCTGCCCAACTTCCTTTGCGCCGTAGGGACCATTGGGATCGGGATCCTCGATGAGATAGGTTTTGAC
>JALYTI010000013.1 GCA_030854375.1 Acidobacteriota bacterium
ACTGTCCGGTACTAACAGGGCGTCAATAGCAAGGGAATGAACTACAGCAATCTGATCAAAGAAATCGTTAGTGCTTATGAAAAGCATGACTGGCAACTGCGGCGCGTACTTTTGCGTCCGCAAACTCGTGCTGAAATTGCAGCCGACGGCCTGCTACTGGAGGGCGCACAAATGGAGGAAGCATTGATTGACGCGCTATGGTTTTCGCGACCGTCGTACGAGCAACGGGAGGCTTGGGAACTTAGGCTGCTGGCCGAGAGTCCTTTTGCGCTATTTGAAACTTTTGAGAAAGATGAAACGGAAGAGCAGCGGGAAGAACTGCGCCGAGAGATGGAAGCGCGTCTACGAGATCGCGTTTCGCACTAGTGATGCAGCGACCCTTTTTGACGTTCGACGTCCAGTGCGCAGGCATCGCTCGGTCCCAGCGCAGGTAGACGACCTGGCCATGCCCCAACCCCGAATTTATTGCTTCCCCATCTTTACCGGAATTTCCAGACGCTCGCCGCCTCTCATTACCAAAAGTTTGACTGTGCTGTAAGGCAGGGCACGCCGAACTCGCGCGCGGAATTCTTCAGGCGTCCGAATCGGAATTCCATCAAACTCAATGACAATATCGCCGTTCTTAACGCCCGCAAGATCCGCGGCTCGGCTTTGCAGAATTTCGTCCAATCTCACGCCAAAAATCTTAGTGCCGGGAATTTCGACACGTTCCGCCTGATCATCGTCGTACCCAAACTGGCCTAGACCTGCGGGCCGGTCGCGAAATTCTCTGGCGAGGTGATCAAACTCAGCTTTTGAAATCGTCGTCAGTTTCGTGTTCTTAGTTTCGCCATCGCGAACGTAAACAACATCCATCGTTTTCCCAATAGGAGTTCGACCGAGTAACTCCATCATCTCATCGTCAGTGTGAACAGCCTGGCCATCGACAGTGGTAATAATGTCACCGCCAACGAGGCCCGCCTTGTCGGCCGGCGAGTCTGGCGGCTCAACATTATCAAAGGTCACCCCACCATCAGTCGTGTCAAAAGAGTTCACGCCTGCATAGGAGCGTGAGGGGATTGATTGCCTGATTTCCGCGATGTTTTGGCGGATTGGCTTGATCAGGGCGCTGAACCCGGCGGCCGCTATAAAGAAAATGAGCAAGCCAAGAAACATCCAGGTCATGCCGCTCATTCGACCTCGACGTCTTCTGACATTGGCTCCAGGGGAAACTGACATCGGCCCGCCTGCGGCACCATGAAAAGCCGGATTTTGGCCTTGACCGGGTCGAGTTCCGTCCTGAAAACGAACCGTTTCGGTATATTCAGCCGTTCCTTCTCCCAACCGAAACCCGCAATTGCGACAAAACCGCAGCTCTTTAGGCATCGGTGAGTGGCAGTTCCCACAGGTCGTGACGGCAGTGTCCCGTTCAGGCTTCATAGAGGGTCCACGGAAAGCTTTCAAGGTCGTGGTTCAGGCACGCAATATCAAAGGGTCGGCACAAGAATAGCAGATTTCTATACGCCGCAGGACGCCTTGCGGTTGCATCTTATGGTCACTTGCCGTAACCCCCCGCTGCAATGTTCCGCACGCTAATAAGCGGTAGCGGCGGTGTTTACGGGGAATCGCACGTTCTGTTTGAGCCAGCACTGGTTTAAGGGCTTTTGCTCGGGGGTCACATGGACATGGCGGTCAGTTCCGGTGCAATATCGTTACAGATGGAAAGTTCATGCCCGGGATCGGTTTGAACTTCGGAGGAAAGGTAAACGTGGAAGTCACTAAAGCTCTTGCAGCTCTTCAGCCGCTTTACGGCAAGGACAATATAGAGATTGTAACAGTTGACGGCCAGCGCGTGCGGGGCACAGTCGTCAGCATGAAAACTACTCAGGCACTCACAACTCCGAGCGTCAAGATGGAGGCCGCAAACGGTGAAATCGTGAAGATAGCATTTTCGAATATTGCTGAGATTACAGATTACAATTCGGTTAACACGGAGCACACGGAGCAATAGAGAAGACCCTCGACCATCCAGTTCTCCGGACTCCATAAATGATGGCTCATCCAAGGCAAAACAAAACCCCCTCCTGTTCACGCTGCCCAAGTGCTCGCCACGCCCTGCACGCTACTTTTTCCGGCTCGCTTCACGTATAGTACGCCGTTTTAGTTTTCAGAGTTGGTTGGTTTTGAAAGGAACTTAGCGCATTGTCATTAATGATGGAAGATTTTGGCGGTCGGCTAGCAAGTGTATGGTCGGAACTTCGTCCCACGACTCGCGGGCTTGTCGAACGCGCCTTGCAGGCGCAGACTGCGGCGCTGCCTCAGTCCCGCAATGCGCCGAACGCTCCTTACGATGCGCGTGCCGATCATGAATTGAGCCGTCTGTTGTCGGCGCTCGACGAACGAACTTTGGAGAACGATGGATCATTAGAAACTGAGAAGGGCAACCAGCTGCGTCACATTGCGGATACCTGCGCCGAAGTTTTACAGGAAAAAACCAGGTCAGCCGAAGTCTTCGCTCAACTCGTGCACCGCGCCGATAACCAGCGCGATTATGCACGCATCGATGCTCTGGCGGATGGATTGACGCGCTTCGCGCCCAGCGAAATTTGCGAGTTGGCCCGATCAGAGGAAGTTGTGGTCAGGGCTCTGGCAAACGAAGCGTTGGCACAGTTTCCCACTACCGTTCTGATTGGGTTGCTCACCGATCCAGTTGATTCGGAGATTGCCCGCGACGCACTTCGCCGTCAGGCGGTGGACTATGGTTCAGAAGAGGCCCGGCAAATCGTGAACGCCCTGGATCAGATCAATATGAATCAGGAAGACTTGTAGGTAACGTTGGTGATTTGACCTGGGGTCGGTGCTAATTAAAAGAGATTTTCCATTTGTCATTTCTCAATTATCATTTTTCATTGGCAACACGCTGGGCACATCAATGAAAAATGGAAAATGTGAAATGATATATGGAAAATCTTTTTTGCTTATGAGGAAATTCGGTGTGCTGTTAAGCCTCGGCTCTTAAGCGGCGGCCTTCTCACCAATTTCGTGTAGCCGCGCCACGACCTGATCGATGAGCCAGTTTGGGGTTGAAGCTCCAGCAGTGACGCCAACGCGCTCCGCGTGTTCCAAGTCGGCAGGATTAATTTCCGCGGGTGTCTCAATCAAAAAACTCTGTTCGCATTGTTCCTGGCAAACAGCCAACAACTTGACGCTGTTTGAGGAGTGGCGTCCACCAATCACATAAAAAATGTCCACCTGGCCCGCGAGCGCTCGCGCCGCGTCCTGTCGGTCCCTCGTCGCTGAACAGATTGTATTGACCACCTGCGGTTCAGCGTCGGCTTTCGCACGCACTGCCTCCGCTACTTCGAGGAAAGTCTTCAACTTTATCGTCGTTTGAGAAACAACCAGCGGTGAGCGCAATTGTGGAAGTGAAGCAACTTCGGTGGCATCGCGAACGACATACGTGTTCGCGGGTGCATAACCAACGACACCGATCATCTCAGGATGGTCTGGATTGCCCGCCACTACAACATCTCGACCATCCTTCGCCGCGCGTTCGGCGAGGTGTTGGACCCTGGTAACGAAAGGGCAAGTTGCATCGATAACTTTGGCCGCGCGTTTTTCGAGTTCGCGCTGCACCTGAGGCGTAACTCCGTGCGCGCGGATTACCGCGATCGTGTCGGCATCGGCTTCCCTGGGCTTATCAATCGTGGATACCCCTAACTCTCCAAGTCGTTCCATCTCCTGAGCATTGTGAATCAATGGCCCAAGTGAACGAATAGGGCGCACGCCTTCCTCGACCGCGTCTTCTACCATCTCGACCGCCCGTTCGACGCCAAAACAAAACCCGTATTCGTCAGCTAATAAGACTTCCATCTTTACCCGGCGCAATCTGGGATTGCGACCTCCTTGACTACTGGCGTTCCCACTCAGTTAATTGGGTCTGGCGCTTCGGCGGATTTATCTCGGCTCCATTTCTCTTGCCATTGCTCACGTACCCGGTCGCCGCCTGCCACACGCGCGTCCACCCACTCTATATCCTTGTCAATCAACGTGCGCACGGTATTTAAGAACGATTTCTTCAAATCGCCCAAACTATGCGCTACATCCTTCGGTAGAATTGCGTACGACGCATCCCCCAAATAACGCAAAGCGTCACATAACTCGTTAACAACTTTTCGACCCGATTCCGTCGTTTCCTGCATGATGTTTCCTCCAGACTCAATGAAACCGCAGTTGATTCGTGCGGCTTGAATATCTTAGCACTACTCGAGTACGACCGCACGGTGCGTCGCGTTCCAGTTTTCGAGGCTTTTTCAGGCTTAAACGGCGGCAGTTGCTAACGATGGTTACCGTTGATAAGGCCTTTGCCTACTTCCATGGTGAACCCTCCAATACAGACGAGCGGTATCTGCGATCGAGTGACGGGGTTACTCACGCTCGACGAGTTAGACCGATTGAAAGCATACATCACCGAAGCGAAAGCGAGACTCGACGAGATTAAGTAAGACGCTAAGGCGCTGGTGGGACGCGTGCGCCTTGTGAATTGTCATGCGTTGCCCAAACGCCTACGCGCCGGATGGCGATCACTTGAAATCCCACCGGCGCGCAATTCTTGTTGTTGGGGATGGAACTAGAGGCCGGTTGAGGTTAGCTGAGCGTCATTCGTGAGGCGGAAAGCAAGCTTGGCATCGTCCGGCGTCAGGACGGGATGATAAGTCTTGCCGTAGGTAGCAACGATCTTCTTAACGTAGTTTTGGGTTTCGCTATACGGGGGCACACCTTTGTATTTGTCTACCGATCCTTCACCAGCGTTGTAGCCGGCAAGCGCAAGTGAGACATCGCCATCGAACCTCTTCAAAAGCCATTTTAGATACTTGGTTCCCGCTTCGACATTCGCGGCTGCATCGTCGGGGTCTTTTAATCCAAATCTTTTTGCAGTAGCAGGCATCATCTGCATGAGACCGCGGGCACCAACGTAGGAAACGGCGTGCGGATCGTATCTCGATTCCTGCTTGATGACGGCGTGAATAAATCGAGGGTCAACACCCTGCCGTTCGCCGGCACGGAAGATGATCCAGTCGAGATTGCAATCACCAGAAAGGGGAATGTCTCCGGGTATCGCCTCCACCTGGACGGCGTTTACGACGGGCGCGAACGCGGGGCTAAAGAAAAATCCGGTGAAATTGAAAAGAATAAAAAGAGAAATTATGGCAAAGGGGGCGAACTTGGCAGAGCGCAAATGGGGTAAACTTCGGGTAAACGTCATGAGTGATTCTCCATGTGAGCGATGGCCTCGTGGCCATCTAATTAACATTCCAAAGTCGAGCTACGCATGGTGGAACCGATTTGCAAAGAGCTTGAAATCGAGACCGAGACTAAGATGGCGAAATAGTCACGGTAGTTGCTTTTTAAACACAACGGTTTCGCTTCTAACTCATTCATTGTGATGTACTTAATCGGGGCACGCACCGCGTCAATACACGTACTCTTGATCGTTCATCTTGAAGGTGAATGAGCGCAGGTATTTACGGTTTCATAAAGAAATTCAATCGCGCAAAATTTCAACATGCTGTGAAGGGACGTTTGTGTCGGTTTCGGATCGTTCATGTTGAAGGCGTGTCCGAGTCCCCTACAAAGTTATTTTTCGCCAACTTGCAACTAAATAAAAACACGCGGAAATCCAGCAGCGGTTGTGAGGAGGCTGAAGAGGGTTCCGCATTTTTTGCGGGACGTGGATTGGTAAGAGTTTCTAACAGCTTTAGTGCGCGTCGGTCCCGCTTAACTTTTTTTGTCCGATCAAAAACCAGGTGCTTAGGCCACTTGCCAGTGCCGAAGCAGCACATATCACCATGAGTACTCGAAAGCCCGCGACAAATGACTCGGAGACTCCATGCTGGATTTCTTCTCGTTTTCCGGTGTCAAGACCTTGAGGCAAATCCAGAGCGGTGAGCTTGATGCGCTGCGCATATATTGATGCGCGATTGTCTTCCGAAATATCAATCCTTAGCAGGCGCTGTTGAAGTGTGCGACTGAAGACTTGCAGCATCACTACTCCCAGAACCGCAATCGCCAGCAAGCTCCCGGTGCGTGAGACCGCGTTGTTGATTCCGGATGCCACCCCTGCCTGTCCTTCGTCGACCGAACTCATAACTGTGGTTGTGAGAGGCGCGACACTTATCGCCATACCCAGTCCGAGCACGACTACGCCCGGAAAGAAACCAGTCCAGTAACCGGCTTTCGCACCAGGGACGGCAAAGAGGGCAAAACCAACGGCCGCAATGGCTGGTCCAATCAGTAGCGGTGGACGTGGTCCGAACCGTGCAATCAGACCGCCTGACCAACGCGATAGCGAGAACATGATCAATATAAAGGGAAGCAAAGCGGCGCCGGCCGCCGTTGCCGAGAAGTCCTGCACCTGAATCAGGTCGAGCGTCATGAAGAACAGGCCGCCTCCGAGCGAAAAGTAAAGTAAGAGTGTTAGTAGATTTGCTCCCGCGAAAGTTCTTGAACGAAACAATTTCAGGGGCAACATGGGCGACGGCGCGCGAGCTTCGACAAAAATGAAAGCCACCAACGCCGTGAGGCCGCCAAAGATGGCCATGACAACTGAGGACCCACGAAGCCCAAGCCGCGATGACTCGATCAGCCCATAGACGAGGCCACCCAATCCAGCAGTTGCGAGCAACGCACCGGGCCAGTCGATTGGCCCGCTCTCATTTCGGTTACGACTTTCCGGGATATGCCGCAGAGCAATCACAATTACGGCGGCAGCCAGAGGCAAATTGAGGAAGAATACCGCTCGCCAGGAAACATGTTCGACTAGCCAGCCGCCAAAAACCGGTCCGATAGCTGTCGTTATTGCGGAGAAGCCGGACCACGTGCCAATGGCTTTTCCCCGCGTTTCGCTGGGAAACGAAGAACTAATGATCGCCAGGCTGCCGGGAACTAATAGCGCTCCTCCTACGCCCTGCACAGCGCGCGCAGCGATAAGTTGTCCGATAGTGGGAGCAATGCCACACCAGACAGACGCCAGCGCAAAAAGCGAAACACCAAGGAGGAAAACGCGCTTGCGTCCGTAACGGTCACCCAGCGATCCTCCAACCAGCAGCAAGGCGGAGAGAAATAACGAGTAGGCTTCCACCACCCACTGCACTCCGATAGCTGTAGCCTGCAAGTTCTTCTGGAGAGCTGGAAGAGCAACATTGACTACGGTACCGTCGATGAAAGCCATGCTCGAGGCAAGAATAGTGGCTGCGAGAACCCAGCGGGCGCCGGCTTTTGTGCACGGAGTGTTTGATTCGTGAGCGAGAATAATTCCTTCATCGCAGGGCTCTTTTATTATGTTAGGCATTTATGAGGGTTCTTGAGCGCTTCCTTACGGTGAGGATCCGGCCCATACGTTTCTGCCACTTAAGCTCGCCCAGCGACTTCGCCTGTTTGTGTGTTAACGCGGACGACTTCGCCTTCCTTGATAAAGAGTGGTACGCGCACTGCCAGGCCGGTTTCCAGAGTGGCCTGCTTTGTTGCTCCCCCGGCCGCTGTATCGCCGCGCATCCCCAATTCAGTGGAGGTAACTGCGAGTTCGACATATTGAGGAAATTGCAGCGACACAGGCAGACCGTTATATCGCAAAACCTGCAGAGACACTCCTTCTTTGAGATAGCCACGATCTGACTCAACCTCATCGGCCGTAAACGTAAACTGCTCGTAACTCTTCTCATCCATAAAATGGAAACCGTGCGCGTCGCTATAAAGAAACGACGCGGGCGCCAGTTCAATATCGGGTTCTTGAAATTTCTCGCTTGAACGAAAACTCTTTTCCATCACCGCGCCTGTGAGTAAATGACGCAAACGCGTCCGTACCATTGTCGCGGCGCCTCGCGCGGTGGGCGATGCGAAGAAAACTTCGAGGACGACGTAAGGCTGCCCATCGACAGTGATCAGCAGTTTCCGTTTTAGTTCGTTGGCCGTAACGAGTGCCATTGCAATACATTCTCCAAAACTAGCGGCAATGTGGAGCGCCATGGCGCTCGAGGGTTTGTGGTCGCACAGCGACCGTATGAGTTTAGCCCAGCCTTTTCAAGGCCCGGTAATGTTCATCCATTCCATCGGAATGCTTGTCCTACCTCACCGGCTCGCGTAAGACGGCGTCGGCAGCGACGCCGGCAATACGCGCGGCTTGCGGGTGCGCTTTTCGCAGTCCGGCAATTTGTCGCAATGCTTCACCGGTGCGCGAAAGCATGCGAAACAGATCGCCCTCTTCCGCGCGCGTTTCGTGAACCAACGTCGACCACTCCGCCCCATTGGCCCAACGCGCGGCGGCGGCCGCGGCCGAGAAGTTCAGCTCAGGCGCAGGCTCAATACCAAACTTCCATTCTTCAGTGGCGACCTTGAAACCTATATCTTCAAACTGAGCGAGTGCAGTAACGAGAGTATCCTCCAACTCAATCTCACCATAATCGCGCTCTTCGTCGGCGGTGAGTGCAGCCATAACTCCCGCCATCCGATAAGAATCGAGGGCGTTGAATAGTCCGCTCTCGAGCGCTTCGCCGACCAGCAGCGGACGGTCAATATGCAAATCGGCAAGCCAGCGTCCACGCTCCGTGATCTTCTCCGCATCGAAGTCGAGGTAGCCGAATGTAGCCAACACACGCGCCCGTTGATGAAATGGCTGCCAGACCTCTTCTCGTAGTTGTTCGATTCGGCGCGCGGCTCTTTGAAAATCTTCTGTCTCAACCAGTGAGCTCCATAGCGCTTCCGTGCACCTCAATTTTTCTTCAGCACTGAAGTGTGCGGGCACCACAGATTCAATGATGTTGTCGAGAACATGCACGGCGTCACCCTCCTCCAGGTGCGCATCGCGCAAGCGAGGCTCGGGAATCGCAAGCTGCTTGCCGCGCTTGCGCACATCTTCAAACGCTTCCTCAATGAACTCGTCTTTCAACCGATATGTGGGAGCGTAAACGCGTCCAATTCGTTCCAGAGCAAGACTAGCGCTGCGACCATCTTCGCGTATGCCCCTGATATTTCCTTCGCGCTTCTCTGTGATCAGGACCATGCGTCGCCCGGTCCGGCCAATGCCGACGATGCGACCGGGCTGAACGACTTCATCCAACCAGCGATGAAAAACCTCCGCACGTGTTTGTGGCTTTGAATGCTGCAGGTGCGTGCGGGCGCTAATTAATCGTTCGAACCCGGTTGCCACAGAAAGAGGCAGATCACAACCAGCCTCTTTAAGTTTCGATAGGACTCGCTCCTCGCTCTCACGCTTAATTTTTTCTAAGGCGGTGATCTGCAGGGCCGCTTCTCGGTGGGCGAAACTCCTTTCAGCAATCTCACGCACTTGCGCAAAATTTCTGTACGCATCAAGTAAGTTGAGCAAAGTCGTGTAGGTGGCGCGGAATTGGCTGATAAGAGGATCGGGAGGGGCCTTTAACAGTTCTGCGATCCGTTGCGGATCCTGATGCAACCCAGGCGCGCCCACGACAAAGCCGACGTTATCGCGCCCCCTGCGACCAGCACGGCCGGTCATCTGTTGCAACTCCGAAGCAGTCAATTGCCGCCAGCCGCTGCCGGTGCGCGCATCTGCTCCTGTCAGCACGACAGTGCGAGCGGGAAAATCTACACCGGCTGCAACCGTCGCCGTAGCAAAGATTGCGTCAAGCAACCCCCCGCTCATCAACTTTTCAATGACTAGCTTCCAGGCAGGAATATGGCCCGCATGATGCGAAGCGACACCACCTCGGATGATGATGTCCCAATGACGATGACCGCGAATTTCAGGGTGTTGCTCAACCGCGCTGCGAAGGAGGTCCCGGCGTGATTCGCGACGTTGGCTGTCTGAATCGCGTCGCATGGCAGCAGCCTCGGTTGCAGCCTGATCACAACGGCGACGCGTAGGCATAAACACGATGGCCGGCAACAGATCATATGAGCCGAGAGCAGCCAGCAATGTGGCGGGCGGCATTTCCGGCATGCTTAGTTTCATAGAAGAAAGTAAAAATGAAAAAGGCAAAGGGCAAAACTAATCAAGGTATTATTTTTCTCCTCTTCGCGGGAAACAAACATCGCGCCCATCGCTTCCGGCTATGCCGTCTGATGTGCGGTAAGGCTTCGCCTTTCCGTTAGAACTAAATTGCACTGAGGCTATGCCTCCAAATTGGAGGTGGATCCCAGGTCAGAAACAGAACGGGCCCGGAAAGGCGTAGCCATTCCGCACATCAGGCGGCGAAGCCGCGACGACCAATCCCGATTGAGAGCTACATCCGCCGATTTCTACCTCAATACCTTCTTCGTCGATTCCGCGGCCCTGCGTGCCGTTCTTCGCGCGCGCGTTCACTCATCGCTGCGATTGCTGGATTGAGTTTTCCGTTCTCAGTCAACAAAGGAACCAGCCGCTTGTCGGGAAGAAGCATCGCCGCCCGCAACGGCACGGGTCGCGCACCTGGTCGCGTCACGACGCCGCAATGCACACCGCGCACTTCTTCAATCCACGCTGCAAACTCATCCGCATTACCTATAGTTGCTGAAAGCAGCAGTAGACGAATGCGCGGTGGCGTGAGAATGATTGCTTCTTCCCACACGTGGCCGCGATCCTGGTCGGCAAGGTAATGGGCTTCATCAAGCACCACGAGATCGGCGTTAACGTCGCTACCACCTCGTAGTGAATCGAAGAGTTGATTCCGGTAAATTTCTGTCGTTCCGACTAACAGCGGTGCGTCAGCGTTATCTTTTCGATCGCCCGTTAGTATGCCGACCCGGTCTGACCCAAACTCCTCGGTGAACTCCTGATACTTTGAATTAGTTAGAGCTTTCAGCGGGCTCGTGTACCAGGCGCGGCGGCCGGCATTCAATAATCGCCGGATCTCCTCACGAGCAATCCATGTCTTGCCGCTTCCTGTCGGTGCTGTGACGAGTACATCCTCGAATTCGAGGGCGGTTAGCGCTTCAACCTGGAAAGGATCGGGCTTGAACGATTTTGCGCCCGGTACGCCAATCCCTTCGAGCAGCTGCTTCACGTCACGGGATTGCATAGCGGCACGTTGACCACCTTCACTGACGCTTGAGGATGTGTGTCGGAAGTGTTTCCGGTCAGGTGGTGAGTACGAACTGTTTTTGTTACTGGATTGACGCTTCTTATTAACAACTCTGTCACGAGAACGACGCATAGTCCATTCTAGCTTTGAGCCCTTCGCCCGCGAAGTGCTAACGTAGGGGCATGTGATACAGCTTCCGCAACGCGCCGGCGCCGAGGAGCGTCTAAGGCAGGGAGGAACATTATCTTTCTCAAGGGCGTTTTATTAGAAAATGGCAGAACTTTTCGCAAATTTTGAGGTCAATCGAGAGCCAAAGTGGCCCATCATCTCGAGACTGGTGGCCGGCTCTGTGGCGGTACACTTGTTGGCTGTCATATGCGTCCTTTACGTTCCCGGTGTCAGAGATGCTTTTAATATTGCCAGTCTTATTGCGGGCTCGAACTATGTCGACAGGGACTATGCGAGGACCGAAATTGGCGATGAGGTCCGACTAGTGGACATCACAACGGAGAAGTTCCACTATCCGGAAGGTTATTTCGCTGTCGAAGGTCAACCCGCCGAATTGGCTGCGTTTATCCCGCCGCCCTTGCCACCGCAGATTATTACGCCAGTGCCTTCCATGCCCCGATTCAAGCCTGCGCCCGAAATTGCGCCTAGTCCGTCCCCAACAGCCACGCCTTCGCCGAGTCCACTTGCTTCGCCTGCGCCGGTGCAGACAGTTGCCAAAGCGGATTCGGGTCCGGTGCAGAATGAAGAAAAGAAGAACGGCGGAAAGCTAACGACAGAACAGGCCCAGACTGAGCTTGAACAGACGGCGGCCAAAAACAATTTGGCACTTCCCAAGGAAAACGAGATCAACAAGAAGGCGCTTAAAGACTTTGCGATTTATGCTAACGACCTGAAGAACCGAGGTCAGCTCGACCTTAACAAGCCGTTTGAAATTGTTATTGAGGCTGAACTCGACGGCAACGGCAAGTTGAAGGATCCGAAGTTCCTCAAGAAGGAAGGCGACGCAAATCTTGTTGATCTGTTCGGTCGCATGGTCGGCGCGCTAAATGACAGCGGCTTCCTCGTTTACCTTAAGCCGATCGACAAAGACAATCCCGGCTCAAAGGTTGTGTTTACGATCAAACAAGGCGAAAGCGAGGTGCTGGCCACGGTTGAATCGGAAGCATCGTCGGTGGACAGCGCTCGAGTGCTGGCAAAAGGATTCAATGCGGCGTTGTCTATCGGCGCAGAGGCGCGCGCCGGAAAAGACGAGGAAGTGCTTCTGAGAAACACCAGCGCCGCGCCCCTCGGCAAGAAACTTATCTTCAATTTCACCATGCCACGACAGGCCTTAGTTGATCTGATAAAGAAACAGCTTGCCTCGTGAGTCTTCGGACAGCTCGATGAGGAAAGAACGAGTAACGAAATAAGATGCTCGCTTGCCTCACCATAACCTCTCAATTAAAATTAAATATCGAATAAGAAGAAGTATTAGACTAGTTTAAGCATATTGCGTTTAAG
>JALYTI010000239.1:0-1083 GCA_030854375.1 Acidobacteriota bacterium
CAGAAGTTGGCAAGTATTCTGGACATCGAAGAGCGAATCGCTCGGGAAATCAGCGACAAATTGCAGTCTCGATTGAGTGGGGAGGAAAAGGCGCTCAGCGCTAAGCGTTACACCGAAGACGTCGAGGCTTACCAGTTTTATTTGAAGGGTCGCTACGAGTTGAATAAGAGAACCAATCCTGGTAAGGCAATCGAATACCTAAACAAAGCGATTGAGCGAGACCCGACTTACGCACAAGCGTACGCGGGATTAGCCGACGCTTATGCTTCGCTCGGTCTGGGTCTCTATGAAGGACCACCGCCAACTGAAACGATGCCGAAAGCCAAGGCAGCAGCTTTAAGAGCCCTTGAACTGGACGAGGGCCTTGCGGAAGCGCATGTCTCTTTGGCGGCAACAAAAATGCAGTACGATTGGGATTGGCCCGGAGCAGAAAGCGAACTCGCGCGGGCCCTTAAGTTGAATCCGAATTATGCACCTGCGTACCAGTGGTATGTCTTGTACCACCTGATCATGGGGCGTTTTGATGAGGCAATTGCTGAGAGCAAAAAGGCCCAGGAGCTTGACCCTCTTTCTCTCATTATTTACACCAACGTTGGGCGCGCGCTCTATTACTCGCGAAAATATGACCAGGCCATCGAGCAACTTCAGAATGCCCTTGAGATGGACAAGAACTTTATCTACGCCTACATGATCCTTGGAGCCTGCTATGAGAACAAGGGAATGTACAAAGAGGCCATCGCTGCCTATCAAAAGACCATACCTCTAACTCAAAACGCTCCGTGGTCAGTAGCGGCGCTCGCCCACGCCTATGCGGCTTCGGGCAAACGCAACGAGGCACTCAAAATCATTAAACAGTTAAAAGATCAATCCAAACATAAATACATCTCACCTTTCCATGTAGGCGCAATTTACAATGGCCTCGGGGACAGAGATCAGGCTTTCGAGTGGTTTGAGAAGGCCTACCAGGATCACTCCGGTCTGCTGGTCTACCTGAAAATAGAACGAGAATTCGATGTGCTTCGAAGTGATCCCCGATATTTAGATTTGATGCGCCGTATTGGATTGCAGAAGTGAGTTCCTTTT
>JALYTI010000239.1:1093-4777 GCA_030854375.1 Acidobacteriota bacterium
TGGAGTGCGGTGCCTTGTCACCGCTTTGGACTTCGGCGGCTTGACGCCGTAGTCTTACTCCACTCAAGTCAACCGTGGTCGCGACAAGTCGCAACCGGCCAAAAGGCGGTGCCAAGCCGCCGCGACTGTTTATTGACGCCATGAAAATCCATCGTCGCAATTTTTTGCTCGCGTCCTCGGCTGCGTTATGGGCCCAACGTAAACTTTCGTTCGGATCCAGCAGACCAGAAAACTACCGCCAACGATCGCATGCAGTGGAACCGTTTTCTTTTACCGGAAAACAGGTCACGGTCTATACGACGGCCGACAAAACCGATCATAGAATCTCGGCGACTGACACGCTCTCGTTCAAGCCTGTGGGCCAGCCGAAGGAAACTCAGATCTGCGTATTTGTCGATCCCACCAAACAGTTTCAAAACTTTCTGGGCATCGGAGGAGCTTTGACCGACGCTTCTGCCGAAACGTTTGCGATGTTGCCGAAAGCAAAGCAGCACGAGCTTTTGAACGCTTATTTCGACGACAAGCTGGGCATTGGCTATAAGCTTGCGCGCACAAACATTCACAGTTGTGATTTCTCCAGCGCCAGCTACACCTATGTAAATGAGGGCGACAAACAACTGAAATCCTTCAGCGTGGAGCACGACAAGCAATATCGGATACCGTTTATCAAACAAGTGCTTGCCGCCACCGGCGGAAAACTTAATATCTTTGCCAGTCCATGGAGTCCGCCGGCATTCATGAAAGACAACAACGATATGCTGCACGGCGGCAAACTAAAGCCCGAGTTCTTTCAATCCTGGGCTAATTACTACGCACAGTTCATCAAGGCCTATCAGAGCGAAGGAATACCAATTTGGGGCGTCTCCATCCAGAACGAGCCGATGGCTACTCAAAAATGGGAGTCATGTATTTACTCGGCTGAAGAGGAAAGAGACTTTCTCAAAAATTATCTTGGTCCAACGCTTCAACGCGAAGGACTTAGCGACAAGAAAATCATTGCCTGGGATCACAATCGCGATCTCATCTACCAAAGAGCCAGCACCATCCTGGCTGATCCACAGGCGGCAAAGTTTGTCTGGGGCATCGGTTATCACTGGTATGAACCCTGGAGCGGCGGCGAGCCGATGTTCGACAACGTGCGTCTGGTCCACGAAACATTTCCCGATAAGCAACTGATCTTTACCGAGGGCTGCGTCGATGCTTTCGATCCGCAGAAGCTTGGAGAGTGGAAATTTGGGGAACAGTATGGGCGATCAATGATCAATGACTTCAACAATGGGACGGTGGGATGGACTGACTGGAATATTTTACTGGATGAAAGGGGCGGCCCGAATCACGTGAGCAATTTTTGCTTCGCGCCCGTACATGCAAATACGAAAACGGGAGAGCTGACTTACCTGAGTTCGTACTACTACATCGGCCACTTTTCCAAGTTCATTCAACCCGGCGCTCGAAGGATTGCCAGCTCGCCCAGCCGCAGTCAACTTCTTTCCACCGCGTTCCTTAATCCGGACGGGAAGGTTACGGCGGTCGTAATGAATCCGAGCGACAGGACTGCCTCCTACTGGCTGTGGATCGGCGGCAACGCAGCGGAAGTAAATAGTTTGCCTCATTCAATTCAGACTCTCGTGTTTTAAAAAAGTGGTCTTTGGTCTTGGGTCTTTGAACTTTGCTTTGGGCTTTGTGCTTCTAGCGTGGGCAGTGCCCAGTCTCGGTCCCATGAGGTCAGTACCACCACGCCGTAGCGGTGGGTCGCTTGCGCTTACGATGCTCAATCATCAAAGTTCGGCGGATCCGGTGTGTAATCTCAACGCTGAAGATCTCTCAGGTTGGGAAGGTGGGCTTGCCCCCGCTCTTGCGGCTCTGCCGCCTGATGTGCGGAAGGGCTGAGCCCTTCCGATTGCCATTCACACTTGCGAGGCTGCGCCTCCCAATCCTGAGCGAGGCACAGCCTCAGGATATTTTTAGGTTGCCGGAAAGGCATAGCCTTTCCGCACATCAGACGGCAGAGCCGCAAGAGCAAGGTGGCAATGACTTCATGCCATCACGTGCAAATGCAAGGGTAGTAGAATTATTTCTTCTTCCTTGCCTCGTTCTTTTTCAGTTGCGCCTTCACCAGTTTCCGTATGAGCGCTACCGGAAGTTTTTTGTCGAGAGGTAATCGGACGGTAGCTTTGGTGGTTTCATAAGCGGCCAGTTCCTTCTCATGCTCCTCTATAATGGGCGTCGGTATGTAGAGTCCGATATGTGATTTCCAATTGCTGAAGTAAGCCAGCCGCCCTTTGTAATCATAGTAAGGCATTCCATAACTCATACGTTCCATTGCCGTTGGCGCGGTCATTCTGATTACTGCCCGAAGCTCTTTCAGCTTGGCCCGTACTTCCTTTGGAGCTGCAGCGATGTAGGCGTCTACGTCTTTTGGTTTTGGTGTTTTCTTCATGATTTTATCTGTGGGCTTCATTTTATTTCTCGGTAGATTCAGACTCGTGCTCCCATAATCGTCTCCACTCCTTCCGAAGAATATTATCCACGACGCTTTTTGTCATTGCGGATCACTCTTCTTTTTGGAGTGCGGTGACTTGGCACCGCTTTCGTCTTCTCTCTGGAGTGCGGTGACTTGGCACCGCTTTCGTCTTCTCTCTGGAGTGCGGTGACTTGGCACCGCTTTCGTCTTCGGCGGCTTGACGCCGTAGTCTTGCCCTCCATTCAAGTAGACCGTGGTCGCGACAAGTCGCAACCGGCCAAAGCGGTGCCAAGTCACCGCACTCCAAAGAAAGCCTCCAAAGAAGTTGGTCACCACGCGTCAGCGGGTGTGCGAAAAACTCTGCTTCTTAGCGCCAAGGGCGCTCGGCCCAGAGTTTTCTATACAGCCGTCAGCCATCGGTTCGCGGTTTCGCACAGTCTCCATTTAGAATGCCGGGTGCATTTCATCCTGCTGGCACACCCTACGATCCGAGTTTTCACACACGCTCTACTCGCTGCATTCAAATGATTGGCGTCACGGAATCGTATTGCCTAATGGGCCACCAGGCAATAGAATCCGCGCCAACCAGTCTTATCATTCTGCAACTCAATGAGGAGGAGATATGAAAGGAAGAGTGATCCTGCTTACCCTGGCGGCACTGTTTGTTGGCGCGACTGTCTGCTTAGCCGCTAACCCGCATATGGGCACATGGAAGCTGAACGAGGCAAAGTCGAAGTTTCGCGCAGGGGCGACGAAGAACAACACCGTAGTCTACGAGGACGCGGGCGACAGCGTGAAGGTCACTGTGGATGGCGTCGACGGCGACGGCAATCCAATCCATAGCGAATGGACCGGGAAGTTCGACGGCAAATTCTACTCGGTAACCGGCGATCCAGCTTCTGACATGCGGTCGTACCGGAAGGTAAACAACCACACGCTGTCGTTAACCGGCAAGAAAAACGGCAAGGTAACTCTAACCGGTCGCATAGTCGTTTCGGCCAACGGCCGAACCCGTACTGTGACCACAACCGGAACTGATGCTAAGGGCAAGAGGTTCAGCAACAGAGCGGTATACGACAAACAGTAGCGCCGCATTGTCGATTGCCAATTGCCAATTGCGAATTGCCCATTGCGGATTTGCGCGCGCGCCGATTAACAATTCGCGTTCGCGCTCACTTCACTCGCCGTGTCATGAGGTCAGTACCACCACGCGGTAGTGG
>JALYTI010000240.1 GCA_030854375.1 Acidobacteriota bacterium
AGTTTGGAGAGACAGCTTAGTAGTTTCAGATGGCGAGATATCTGATCTCCAGTTTGAGATTCTGTTTAGTTTTATTTGAGATTTGAGATCTCAGATATCAGATAAGCAACGTCTGAGATTTCAGATCTCAGATAAGCAACGTCTGAGATTTCAGATCTCAGATAAGCAACGTTTGAGATTTGAGATCTCACAAAACGAACGTCAGGAAAGCAACGATTTGAGATTTGAAATTTCAGATCTCAGAAAAAGGAACCGCTGGGATTCGAGATCTTCAGAAGAGTAAGCACAGGGCCGGACGCGGACAACGAGCTTGACGATAGTCAGGTCGTCTTACGGCTCCGACGTTCTTGCGGATCAGATGCAAACAATTCGCGAAACGTTCCGTGGGTTCTCCTGCTGCAAAATAAAAGCAATCAGTGCTCAGCAGTCAGCACTCAGGAACCCTAGTTGAGGAGGATAGAAAGGCAATCATGGCAGCAAAACGTGAAGATGTTATTGAGTTTTTGAAGAGTATGACGCTCCTGGAAGCTTCGCAGCTTGTGAAGGAGTTGGAAGAAACCTTCGGAGTGTCTGCGGCCGCGGCGGCAGTGGCAGCTCCGGCGGCGGGCGGAGGAGGCGGTGGCGAAGCCGCAGCTCCCGCGGAAGAGAAGACTGAGTTTGACGTGATTCTGCAGGCTGTCGGTGGCAACAAGATCAATGTGATCAAGGTTGTTCGCGAAGTGACGGCGCTTGGCTTAAAAGAAGCCAAGGATCTCGTTGAGGCAGCTCCGAAGCCTGTGAAAGAAGGCGTCACGAAAGATGAAGCCGAAACCATTCGGCAGAAGCTTGCCGATGCAGGCGCAACAGTTGAAGTTAAGTAGTTCAACGCTCGAGCTCCAAAGTCCGAAGTCAATGCGCACAGCATAGACTTTGGACATTGGTCTTGAGTCGCTGGATCGTTCTTGGTGGCTTGACACTAGTAGTCTTAGTGTTTAAGTTAAGAGAGTATTGAGGCGCTGGCGTTGTTCCCAAAAAATTGACGAAGAAGCAGCCGTTTTTTAATTACAAAGCGGTCGGGGCGTTCTGCGCCCTGACCGCGCTTTAGTGTCTTTGCATATTGTTAGGATGCCGTTTTCGCACATACGGATTTGAAAAGCGCGTGGGCTGATCAAATTCTGCACCCCGAAATCCGCATTTTGAAATCCAGATAAGGAAGCACTCATGTCTGCAAATCTGCTACAAACAGTAAACACGGGGTTAGGAAAACGTACGAGCCAGGCTCCTGAGCGCGTGGACTTCTCCAAAATATCCACCGCCGTGCAAATCCCGAACCTGATCGAGATTCAGCGCGAGTCTTACAATCGTTTTCTACAAATGGACTTCCTGCCAGAGGAGCGTGAGAACACGGGACTCCAGGCCGTCTTTCAGTCAGTTTTTCCAATTTCGGATTTTCGCGGAACGGCAACGCTGGACTTTGTCGAATATCAGATTGGTAATTGGCAGTGTAAGTGCGGCCGACTGGAAGGACTCAATTATTTAAGAGCGAGCTGCAAGCATTGTAGTTCTACTATTAAGGTCAATCCGCTGGCTGCCGGAGAGACGCTCTGCCACAAGTGCGGCACGTTTAACTCGGTCCGTCCCCAACTCTGCGAGAACTGCGGCGAGCCCGTCGGACTAAAACACAAGCACGACCAGCAGGAGTGCCAGGAACGGGGCATGAGCTACAGCGTCCCGCTCAAAGTGAAAATCCGCCTTACTGTCTACGATAAGGATCCGGAAACCGAAACACTCTCGATTCGCGACATCAAGGAAGAAGAGGTTTTCTTTGGTGAGATTCCGTTGATGACCGATAACGGCACATTCATCATCAATGGCACGGAGCGCGTTATTGTTTCCCAGCTTCACCGCTCTCCGGGCGTCTTCTTCAAACGTGGCGCGATATATATTGCCAAAATCATTCCCTATCGCGGTTCCTGGGTTGAATTTGAATACGATCAGAAGAATCTGCTTTACGTTCGCGTTGGGAAACGCAAGTTTCTTTCGTCGATCTTCCTGAGGGCGCTGGGTCTTTGGTTCAACAAGGAAATCGACGGCAAGCTGGTAAAGAGTGATTCGGCGCTCGAAGAGCGAGTCAAGAACGCCTCATTTGCTGATGAGGACATCTTGCGCTCCCTCTATGTCACCGATGAAGTCAAGGTTGAAGATGGGCGATTAATGATCCAGGTGCCTGATCAGGGCTCGACGAGTCTGGTTGGGATGAAGGTGGACTTCGATATTAAAGGGCGAGGCCCCGAGCCCATCGTTCGTTCGGGAAAGAAGGTTACTCCTTCAGCGCTCGAGGCCCTGCGCAAATCAAACATAGGCGAGGTCGAGATTGAAATCTCCCAGCTTGAAGGCGCCTACGCTGTTTCCGACATCGTCAACAAAGATAGCGGCGAAGTAATCCTTGAGGCCAATAACGACATCACGCCGGCCAAACTGCAGGAGATCATTGAAGGCGGAATCGATAGCTTTTCTGTATTCTTTCCTGAGCGTGACGATATTGGTTCCATTCTTTCGCAGACACTGAAGAAGGACGTAATCACCAAGCCGGTGGATGCGCTTCTGGAAATCTACCGGAAGATGCGTCCTGGAGATCCGCCGACCGTTCAAACCGCCTATAAATTGCTGGAGGCCATGTTCTTCGATCCGCGCAAGTTTGATTTCTCGCGCGTAGGCCGGCTGAAGTTCAACATCAAGATGGGCAAACCAGAGCGCGATCGCATAAACGATCCGCTGCTCTCCGCCAAAGACTTTTACGAGGTGGTTTCTTACGTTCTGAAGATGCGCAAGAATCCTTCGGAGTATCAAGCTGATGACATCGATCATCTTGGCAACCGCCGTGTACGCGCGGTCGGCGAACTGCTGGAAAATCAGTTTCGTATCGGCCTTGAGCGCATGGAACGTGCGATCAAGGAAAAGATGTCGATCCACCAGGAAATGCAGACCACGATGCCGCGGGATCTAATCAATGCCAAACCCGTGACAGCGGCAGTGCGCGAGTTTTTCGGGTCCAGCCAGCTGTCGCAGTTCATGGATCAGACTAACCCGCTCTCTGAAATCACCCACAAGCGCCGCCTGTCTGCACTTGGACCCGGTGGCTTGTCGCGCGAGCGCGCAGGTTTTGAAGTCCGCGACGTTCACCCAACTCACTACGGCCGCATCTGTCCGATTGAGACGCCTGAAGGTCCGAACATTGGATTGATTTCCAGTCTCTCCTGTTTCGCGCGCATCAATGAGTTTGGATTTATCGAGGCCCCTTATCGAAAGGTGACGGACGGGAAGGTTGTTGAGTACGTTCGCATCATTAACGGAGGCGATACAAAGCTGAAACATGGCGAGCACTTGCCGCTGGAAGACGTCGAAAAGGCCAACAAGCGCGCTGGTCATGACGGCCGCAAGGCAGACTATGATCCGTGGCCTTTCTACCTGACAGCCTGGGAAGAAGACAAACACGTCGTGGGCCAGGCTAACATCGAGCTCGACGAAACAGGCTACATCGTCAATGAACGCAACGCGGCACGAAAAGCCGGTGAATTTATTCTCGCCTTGCGCAAAGACATTGAATACGTCGACGTTTCGCCGAAGCAACTCGTCTCAGTTGCGGCATCGCTGATTCCATTTCTGGAAAACGACGATGCGAACCGCGCGCTGATGGGTTCAAACATGCAGCGTCAATCTGTGCCCTTGCTTCGCGCCGAAGCGCCATACATCGGCACAGGCATGGAGCAAACAACCGCACGCGATTCAGGTGCGGTCGTGGTGGCCAAACGCGATGGCGTGGTGGACTACGTTGACTCAGAACGCGCCATCATCAAAGCCGACCACAACGTTGATGGGACAATTTCACGCGAAGTGACGGCGGACATATATACGCTGATCAAATTCAAACGCTCAAATCAAAACACCTGCATTAACCAACGGCCGATCGTTCACGTTGGTGAACGGGTCGCCAAAGGACAGGTCATTGCCGACGGGCCCTGCACAGATCGGGGCGAACTGGCCCTGGGCCGGAACGTGCTGGTGGCCTTCATGCCCTGGCGCGGTTACAACTTTGAGGACGCGATTCTGGTTTCCGAGAGGCTCGTGAAAGAGGACTACTACACTTCGATTCACATTGAAGAGTTGGAAATCGAAGCGCGCGACACAAAGCTTGGGCCGGAAGAGATCACGCGCGACATTCCCAACGTCGGCGAAAACATGCTCCGCGATCTCGATGAGAGCGGCATCATTCGCATCGGCGCTCAGGTCAAGCCCGGGTCGATTCTGGTGGGCAAGGTTACGCCCAAGGGTGAAACTCAACTCACGGCAGAAGAGAAACTACTGCGCGCCATCTTTGGTGAAAAAGCAGGCGACGTAAAAGACGCATCCCTTGTTTCACCTCCGGGAATCGACGGCACGGTCGTCGACGTCCAGGTGTTTACGCGTAAAGGCCAGGAAAAAGATGCTCGCTCACTGGCGATTGAACAGGAAGAAGAGGACCGTCTGCGACGCGACCTCGAGGACGAAATTCGTATTCTTCGCGAGCAGCGCGATCAGCGAATTCGGGAACTGCTTGAAGGCCGCAAACTTTCCGCCGACCTGACAGTAAACCGCGAGGTCGTTATTCCGAAAGGTACGCCGATTACCCGCGAGATGCTCGAGGGTATTGAAGCGAAGGTTCTGAGAAAAGTGCAGATGGCGTCTTCGCGGGTCGATGTAGGCGCTGAGATCAAAGAGTACGAAGATCGCACCGAGCGGCAAATCAAAATTCTT
>JALYTI010000241.1 GCA_030854375.1 Acidobacteriota bacterium
CCCAGTGACACACCGGCGAGCAACCGAACACCTGATCCTGCTCTCCGCTTGGTATTTCCCATAGTCATGATGTTCTCAATCCTCCTTCGTAAATTAGAACCGCCAGCAGCGCCAGTTGCGCCCGCGACTCTCCATTCAAAACAAAAGCGCACCACCTTCAGAATGCTCGATCCGTACGCGCCGGCGGCTCCGCAAACCTCAATAACTCTTTCGTCACAGGCCAGTTCGCGTTCGTCTAATAACTTGCGGCCGATAAACCACACGACGGGGTGAAACCACAGAAGGGCGCAGAGAGCCAACTGGAGATTTCCGATTAGATTGTCGTGTCGTTGGATGTGGACTAGCTCGTGAAGCATTATCGCCTCCAACTCCGCATCGTCGAGGTGGGTCACGATTGTTGCCGGTAGTACAACAATTGGCTGCCATACACGCCACACCGCCGGCTCAATCTTTGATGGGAGAATTACGAGTCCGACGTCGCGCTTCATACGTAGAGATTGTTGCGCTCGCTTAAGTGCCTGCCATTCTCGACCCAGCGGGTTCGTGTGGCCGAGCATCAATAAATGCATGAACTGCCGGCGACGAATCCACCAGACAGCCAGAATTGCTGCGCTGCCGCCAAACCAAACTACGGTTAGCGCAGAGTAGATCTCGTTGTGCCGGGCTCTTGGCGACGTGATAGTCGGTTCATCAGTGAAAGCGAACGATGAAACCGGTTCGTTAAAACCGAGAACCACCACTGCGTTCTGTTCTGTTTGCTGAGTGGCGTGCGAGAAAAGTGAAGAGTTGATTCCTGCCTGCTGCGCAAAGAAGACGAACAAACCCACGGGGATAAGGAACTTCGCAGAGGCAAGAAGCCAGAAGGTGTGGCGCAGACGGGCCGGCCCCCGTCTGAGTAAGAAACAGGCTCCGAATACCACGAGGGCAAATACAGTCGTCTGCCACAGATGGTCCGCCAGTCTGGGCCACCACCATTGCGAAGCCTCAGCAAACCATTCATGAGCGATCGTCATTTCCCGCTCCTTCCTGATCGCCTGCGACCTTGCTCGCGTTCGTGCGCCGGCGCCCGCAAAGATTTTTCCCGTGATCGATTTGTTTCTGTTTGCGTCTCGTTGCCTTCGAGTTTCGCAAGACTGCTTTCCAAATCGCGTACGTCCTGAAGTGTCAGCTGCCCCGTTTCAACTAGTTGTGCCATAAGCGTTCGGGGTGAGCCACCGAAGACGTGAAGTAATTCGTCAATCAGACGATTGTGTGCCGCCTTACGCGTTATTAAGGGTTGGAAAATGTGTGCGTTGCCGATCTTCTTAATCCGGCGTACTGCGCCCTTTTCCTCAAGACGGTAGACGATGGTTTGCACAGTCGTGTAGGCCGGGCGTTTTCGTTCTGGGAGCTGCTCTTGAATTTCCCGAACTGACGCGCTGCCTAAAGCCCAGACCGCGCCCATGACCTCCATTTCAAGTCTGGTGAGTTTTACGTGTTTTTCTTTTGCCATCGCCCACTCTCTTTTTGGCATTACTACGAATGAGGTTGATGCTACTACAACTGTGGTAGGACTGTCAAACTAAAGTTTTGTAGGAATCAGGACACAGCCCGAACAGCGTCAGCGAGGGGTTGAAGCGGAATTTTAGTTTAATTACAGCGCACAAGCGTCGCGGCAACGAAAAAGCCCCTGATTATTCTTTCAGGGGCTCTCGATATGTACGATTGGATCTTCTAAGTCTTACTTGATGCTTTGCGTTTAAGTAGAAGCCAACCAGACGGAAGCACAGCTGCAGCAAGAAATATCTTAACGATGTCGCCAATCAAAAATGGCCGTACGCCCGCGTGAAACGCTACGGCTGGTCCCATAAACTGTGAAAGCCAGGCCCAGCCGGCGAGAATAATAATCGCTGAGCCAACAGCCATCGCCACTACCGCCGCCGGGAAGCGTTTGTCCCAACCATTTTCTGCGAAGGCCCCGGTAACGAATGCCGCAGCAGGAAAGGCCAGGAGATAGCCGCCCGTCGGTCCAAGAATGTGTGAGAGTCCGCCGTGTCCCCCGTAAAAGAATGGAAGCCCGCTCGCGCCCTCTATCAGATACACGACCATCGCCATCGCTCCGAGACGTGATCCCAGCAACGCGCCAGTGAGCAAGACTGCAAACGTTTGTCCCGTAATTGGCACAGGGCCGATCGGAATTACGATTTGCGCGGCCAGAGCCGTCAGCAAACTAAACGCAACCACAAGCGAAACGGATCGCGTCCAATCCAGCGGGGCGAGCGCCGCGCCAATAAGCGTGTCGGCTTCTTCGTATGGATGGGCGTAAGAATTCATGAGCCGAGTGTAGGGGCTAGAGTTTAGAGTTTCAAGTCGTCATTGGGCGAGACCCTGGCCGTTTCGGCTACGAGCGTGCCAATGCGCATGCCATGAAACGAGCGCCAAACAAAGAAGACTGAAACCAGAAAAAATCCCAGTGCCAGTATATGAGTCAGGGTCGTATCACCATTGTTTCGGCGCGTCAAACTCACCGCGAGCTCGACAGCCAGCAGTCCAAACAACGTCGTGAATTTGATTACCGGATTCAGGGCCACAGACGATGTGTCCTTAAATGGATCGCCAACCGTGTCACCGACCACAGTTGCATCATGGAGCGGCGTACCTTTCTGTTTCAAGTCAACCTCAACGACTTTCTTCGCGTTGTCCCAGGCGCCGCCCGCATTGGCCATGAAGATGGCCTGATACAGACCGAACACTGCGATCGAAATCAGGTAACCAATAAAAAAGAAAGGTTCGACAAAGGCGAAAGCAAGCGTCGAAAAGAAAATCGTCAGGAAGATATTGAACATGCCCTTCTGCGCATACTGCGTACAGATCTCGACCACCTTCTTACTGTCTTCCACTGATGCCTTTTCGACACCTTCCAGCCTGATGTTGGCTTTGATGAACTCAACCGCGCGATATGCTCCCGTAGTTACCGCCTGGATTGAAGCACCGGTAAACCAGTAGATAATGGCGCCACCGGTTATCAGGCCAAGGACAAAAGGTGCATGCAGCAACGATAAACTGTTAAGGGCCACTGAATCCCTAAGCTGGTCAGTCAGCACCATGATGATTGAGAAAATCATGGTAGTGGCCCCGACAACGGCGGTGCCGATCAGTACCGGTTTAGCAGTGGCTTTGAAAGTGTTTCCAGCGCCGTCGTTCTCTTCCAGCAGATGCTTCGCGCGAGCGAAATTCACCGTCCTGTTAAAGTCTCTTTGAATCTCGGCTTCGACATTTGGCACCTGTTCGATCAGCGACAACTCGTAAACCGATTGTGCATTGTCGGTAACCGGTCCATACGAATCGACTGCAATAGTGACCGGCCCCATTCCTAGAAATCCGAAAGCTACCAGACCAAAAGCGAACACGGGAGCCACCTGGACGAGAGAGGTGGAGATCATCAGCGAGTCCAGTCCCATTGTGCTGAAGTAGTATCCGATTGACATCAGACCGACGATGCTGATGCCCAACCAGTAGGCGGAGAAGTTTCCCGCCACCAGACCCGAGAGAATGTTGAGCGAGGCGCCACCTTCACGAGAAGACGTGACTACTTCGCTGACGTGCCGAGATTCGGTCGAAGTAAACACCTTTACCAATTCCGGAATGATCGCACCGGCCAGCGTCCCGCAGGAGATGATGGTGGCAAGTTTCCACCACTGGGTCGTGTCTCCGCCCAGCACAGGAATCGTTAGCCTGGAAACAATAAACGTAATCACCACGGAAACTATTGACGTAATCCATACCAATGAGGTAAGCGGCGCCTCAAAGTTCATCTTGTCCGCGCGACCATAACGAGCTTTCGCAATTGCGTCATTAAGGAAATAAGAGATTGCACTGGCTATGATCATCATGATGCGCATGACGAAAATCCAGACCAGCAATTGCACCTGCACCCGGGGATTAGGTACGCCAAGAAGGATGAAAGTGATCAGCGCCACGCCGGTGACACCGTAGGTTTCGAATCCGTCGGCGCTTGGTCCAACTGAGTCGCCCGCGTTGTCGCCCGTGCAGTCGGCAATTACACCCGGGTTTCGCGCGTCGTCTTCCTTGATTTTGAAGACGATCTTCATCAGGTCAGAACCAATGTCTGCAATCTTCGTGAAAATTCCGCCCGCGATACGAAGCGCGGCGGCACCCAGTGATTCGCCAATAGCGAATCCAATGAAGCACGGTCCGGCGTAATCGCCCGGAATGAAAAGAAGGATGCACAGCATGATCAGGAGTTCAACGCTGATCAGCATCATGCCGATGCTCATACCGGCTTTTAGTGGAATTGCGTAGAGGGGAAACGGCTTGCCCTCGAGACTCGCAAAAGCTGTTCGTGAGTTGGCAAAAGTATTTACGCGAATGCCGAACCAGGCGACCCCATAACTACCGGCGATGCCGATAAGACTGAAGGCAAGAATAATCGCCACACGCAGCGGCTCCATCTGTGACAGCACTCCGAAATAGAGAATGATGATCACCGCGATGAAGGCCTCGAGAATCAGAATGAACTTACCTTGAGTGATGAGGTATGTCTTGCACGTTTCGTAAATCAACTCCGAAACCTCGCGCATGGCGCGATGCACCGGCAACTTCTTCAAGTTCATATACATGGCCAGACCAAAGCCCAGGCCAAGGAGACAAACGACGATTCCCGCCGTCAGTAATGTATGACCGTCAATGCCACCGAAGAAGCTGACATCAGAGAGGTCTGGCAGTATCAGGTTTGCTTCTCCACCCTCGCGGGACTGAGCG
>JALYTI010000242.1 GCA_030854375.1 Acidobacteriota bacterium
GGTTCAGCATTCCGGATCAAACTTTCAACCTCTTCGTTGGTTCTCTCAATTTCATCGGTAACCAGCTCGTTGCGCAAATTCACGTGCGCGTTAATCAAAATTTGCTTCGGAGCCAGATGCATCGTTAAAAGCTCCACAACCTTGACCACATTCGGATGACTCTCGATGGCTTTAGTTATTGCCCGTCGAACCGTCGGACTCGCTGCTTCTCCAAGCAGCAAGCCTCGCGACGTTCGAGCCAGCATAAACGCCACTATCGCCAGTACGATTCCGATAAGTACCGAAGCAAGTCCGTCCCAGTATGCTCCCGCTCCTGGTCCAGCGCGGAGCTCGGTGAGAAGGATTCCGGCGGCCGCAATCAGGATACCGAGCAGGGCCGCTGAATCTTCAAAGATCACAGTCTTTGCTGTCGGATCCTTCGACTCGCGGAGGTACGCAAAGAACGTTAGACCCTCATGGCGTGCCTCTTTCGTTTCCTGATAAATCGCGAGGCAAATTGAAGCGCCTTCCAGCACAAACGAGATGCCAAGCACCCAGTAGGCCCATTTCAGATTTTCGGGCGTGTGCGGATGTCGGAGTTTCACCGCACCTTCGTAAATTGCATACGTTGACCCGACTCCGAAAATGAAGATCGCCGCTATGAAAGACCAGAAAAAGCGCTCTTTTCCGTAACCGAAAGGATGTTTTTTTGAAGCCGGCCGTTTAAAAAACCTCAATCCCAGAAGCAGAAATACCTGGTTGGTAGTATCTGCAACCGAATGGAAGGCTTCGGCCATCATGCTTGAAGAACCCGTAATGAATGCCGCCCCAAGCTTGAGAACTGCTATCAGCGCATTGGCAAAGAGCGCACCCAATACTGCAAGCATTCAACAGTTTCCTTCGGCCACGAAATGATAGCTCCGCTTGGATTATCGCGAAAAAATCGAACTGTGGCAATGGCGATTCCGACGTAGAAGTGCGACTGCAAAGATCGGAAAGCACTCACGAACGCAAGATGAAGAACACTATCAAGAGTGGTGTGCAGTTTTTTGCCGCCGCCGAATTTTTCCGCTCTGGAGAAACCCTATCAGCTGCCCACGAGTGTTCACTACACCGACCGAGCCAACGCCATTCTCCTTCATTAATGCTTGTGCTGAATCCAGCGTGGTAGATGGTTCGACAAAAAATCGAGGCCCCACAGGACGCATAACTGTTTCTACGAGCGTATTGGCCCAGCGCTCCTTTGGAAGCGCTTTCAAATCTTCAAGCGCCAGGATTCCGTGCAGCTGGCCCTTTACGGCTACAGGAAAGCTTATTTGGCGATGAAGAGGAAGTATATCGTCAATGAATCTTCTGACCGTGAGCTCCGGCCCAATCGCCACGGGTGGTGACATCGCCTCGCCCACCGTTACGAGCCTCGCGCTTTGCGCGCCTTTAACGACTTTTGTAGCAGTATCCAGCAGAAAGAGTCCGACTAGAATTGACCAACCACCCATCAAGTAAGGTTGAGACGGCCTCCAGTTGGGCGCGATTAGTATATAGGTCCCAAACAGAATCAGTGTGCCGGCGATCAAAATGCCGCAAATGCCAGCCATGCGGGTTGCTTCCTTGATATTTCCACTTCGGTGCCAAAGAATGGCGCGCAAAACGCGACCACCATCAAGCGGATAGCCGGGGAAGAGATTGAAAAGCGCAAGAAGCAGATTTCCTGCAGCGATCAAGAAGAAAACGACTACGGTCGCTTCATAATTTCCCAGCGCAGCGATTTTGGCACCGCCAAAGGCGAGCACGCCAAATAAAAAACTGGCAGCTGGGCCAGCGAATGCAATTCGTAGTTCTGCTCGCGGATTTTGCGGCTCGGTTCGCAAACGAGCTAGCCCTCCGAACGGATGAAGAACGATTTCTTCAATTTCAATTCCTTCTGCACGTGCCATCAACGCATGCGAGAGTTCGTGGCCGAAGACTGAGAGGAAAAGGCCCGCAGTGGTAATCAGGCCAAGAACCCATGCGGTCGCTGAAGGGAGGGGTGGGAGACTAATATTGCCGACCTGGATTACGTGACTTTGCAGGTTGCTCGCAATCAGCCAGGTGCTTAGCGCGACCACGGCAAACCAGCGATAGTCTATACGAACGGGGATGCCATAAACGCGAGCGATCGTCAGCCGTCGTTGGAATACTTTGGCAAAATTCATAAGCAATCTCGTAAAAAAATAGTGAACACACGCGGGAGCTATTCTTAGTCCCGAATATATTCACCATAAAACTACGAAGCTGGTCTTGGATGTTTACACTCGGGACCGTTCCCTTTAGCCTCAAATCAAAATGCGCCGCTTGCTCTTTGCCAATCGACTTCCCACAAGATGACTGGTTGCTCGCGATTCTTTACAGTAATTGGATCGCGTGGCTGCAGCTTATACCGGCTGCGAGCAGCTTTTGCAGTAGCATCGCTTACCAGAATTTCGCCACCTCTCGCATTTGATTCCAGCCGCGCCGCAGTGTTTACCGTATCGCCGATTGCAGTGTATTCAGAACGCCGCTCCGAACCAATGTAACCCACCGTGGCTTCGCCCGTATGCAGGCCAATTCCGACACCGATTTCGGCCAGTCCTTCTTGCCGCAATTCGATGTTGATCCCCAGAACCCGACGCTGCATCGCAACTGCCGCGTTCAGCGCATTGGAAGCATCTTCCGGTGTGGTGGTTGGCGCGCCGAACAATGCCAGCAAACCATCGCCAAGATACTTATCGAGAGTCCCGCCGTGAGCAAAAATGATGTCGGTCATGGCGGAGAAGTACCTGTTTAGCAAGCCAACAATTCTTTCCGGAGGCGCATGTTCGGAGATGCTCGTGAAGCCGCGAATGTCGGCAAAGAGCACAGTGATCGTCTGGTTAACCCCGCCAAGCTTAAACGATTCGGGGTTTTCGAGCATCTGTTTGACTACATATTCCGGCAGAAACCTACTGTAATTGGCCCGAGCTACTTCTTCGCGCGCGAGGCGCTCGTGTGCCCGAGCATTCTCAACAGCAATTGCGGTCTGCGCCGCAACCGCGCTAATTAATTCGAGGTCATCGGGCTTGAAAGTCGCAAAAGGGTCCAGTCGATCGGCGTAAATAGCTCCGTGTACTCTCGACTCGCCTACGAGCGGAGCACAGATGGTCGAACGAACGCCTTGAGATACAATCGAATCGACGCCTGCCCACTGCTCGTCTGATGCCGCGTCCTGCGAAAGCAAAGCTACTCGATCCTTCATCACTTTTCGCGTAATAGTGCGCCCAATCGGCACCTTGCGAGCGTGGTTGTTAAGACTCTCATCACGAGCGCGCATCGCAATCGGATTCAACTTCACGTCTTCCGGGTTTTCGGTGCCATTGCCTTCAGCCAGAAGGGCCACAACTCGATCCGCAGGCGTAGACCGAAAAATGATGTCAGTTGCTTTGGCAAATATGGTTTCGAGATCAAAAACCGAGCCCAGCGTTTTGCTCATCTCATAAAGCGCGGCGAGGATATTTGCCTTTCGTTGCAAAGAATCGAGCATCCCGTCTCTCGCCGGGGAAGTCGCCACAGGAGACGTCGCGATCGCTTCGCCAGGCTTCGAATGCAATACAGTCGACATTACATCATTGGCAGAGATGAGCAGTTGTGTGTGGCCTAGCGGCTTGTCGTCGTAACGTACATCGGTGGTGCGTTCTTCCGCCGGCTGTTCAAAACGTAGCGTGCTGGCGCCAATGGTTACCCGATCGCTGTTCTTTAATTGATATTCCGAATGCGCTCCACCGTTAACGAACACTTTGTTTGCACTGCGGCGAAGTTGCCCATTGATCACTGCACCGTCCACGAGCGTGAACGAACCATCTTCGGCGGACTTAATATGTGCGTGATAACGCGAGGCGCGGGGGTCGTCCAGGACGACCGTGTTGTCAGGCGCGCGACCTATAGTGCAGATGCCGTTGGGCAAAAAGGTGTACTGCCATTGGCGTCCACTTGCATCGGTAATTTTCAGGAATGCCATGACGAATGAGCTTGATTCGCAACCACGAGAAGCCTGATCTGTCAAAGCTCACAGACCGGACCTACCTTCACGCGACCAGTATAAAAATATTCTTTATCGATCCTAGCAGCATGGTTTATCTGTGACAACTAAATACGTTTGCAACTACGCAATAGCTTGGGATTGAAAACATACGACTCTTTCAAAACTGTGATGAGTCCCTCCGTGGCAAACCGTCAAGCGATTACAAGTTAGCGTTTACATGGGTATCATTCAAAAATCGGCGAGATCACGGACAGATGCCGATTGTGCGCTACTACGCGTTTGATGGCAAACATCAGTAATACTAGAAAGTCAAGGCCGTAAACTGATTGCGTTTGTTCTGCTTTTCACTTAATGGAGGTTAGACATTTGAACCCTTGACGCTTAGTAAGAGCAGTTGTTAAACTTCAGCCACTTACCAGTTAGGGCCCGGCGCTTTACTGCGTCGCTCGGATTTCCCCCAGACCCGCGCGTGCGGCGCAGTCTGATTTTTCAAATCTAATGGAGGTGCTGCGGTGGGCTTCAAAGTCGGCCAGAAAGTTGTTTATCCAAACCACGGTATTGGGACCATCGAGCAGATCGAGCAGAAGCAAATAGGCACCTACTCGCTTCCTTTTTATACGCTGCGACTTGCTGCCAATAATTCCCTGGTGCTCGTACCCGTCTCAAACGCTACGGAAGTCGGTCTTCGATCACCGATCTCTTCGGGCGAATGCGAAATGCTTTT
>JALYTI010000014.1 GCA_030854375.1 Acidobacteriota bacterium
ACGACTCGGCAAAGTACTCCTGGTTATTGTCGTTGTCGGTATCGCTGGCTTTTATTTTGCAGAACGCTTTTGGCTATCGAAGAAAGTTGAAGAAGCCGATCCTGAACGTTTGCAGGAGCTGGAGCACGCCGCACAGGAAAAGCTGCAAGGATTAAGGCAGGAGTTTCAGGAGCACATTCCGTTCAAACCTACACGGCGTGCGGAATCAAAAAAAACACTGTCGACAAAGGGCGGGAAATCCGACAGCGACTGATTGAAACATTTGATGGTTGATCGCAATTGATCGCAAATAAAAATGCTTATTGAAACCTCTGCACCGACACGTGTTGACCTCGCGGGAGGCACGATCGATATTTGGCCATTGTATTTGTTTCACCCCCGCGCCGCGACGGTCAATTTTGCCACTTCCCTTCGTGCTGAGTGCCAAATCAAAACACGCGATGACGGTCGCATCGTTCTTGAGTCGCGAGACCGCAAGGTCGCTTTTGAAACCGAGCTCGCCGCGCTGGAAGATCTTATTCGCGAAGAGCGGCTGGAGCTTATTTCCAAGTTGGTACACTTCTTCAAACCGACCACCGGCTTTCATCTGACAGCAAACAGTTTCGCGCCGGCAGGCGCCGGTATGGGCGGATCCTCTGCGCTGGCTATTGCCTGCATAGGCGCTCTGAATCGTCTGGTGGGAAATCGGTATGACAGGCGAAAGTTTATTACCATTGCGGCCAACATAGAAACCACGGTCATTCGAGTGCCCGCGGGCTTCCAGGATTATTATTCAGCGCTCTATGGTTCCGCCTCCTGCGTTCATTTCCGGCCAGATGGTATTGAACGCGAAGCGCTGAAGGTTGATGAAACGAAACTTCAAAAGCGGATCGCGATTTGTTACACGGGCGAGCCGCGTCTTTCGGGAACAAACAACTGGGAAATCTTCAAGCGACACATTGACGGGGATCCGGAACTCTTCGAGCTCTTCGATGGTATTCGCGATTCTGCGTTGAGCATGCGTGAAGCTTTATTGGCGGATGATTGGGCTCAGGTCGGCAAAGTCATGCGCGCTGCTTATCCGAACCGGAAACGCCTTGCGCCGGGAGTCGCCACTCCGAAAATGGAACGGCTGGTGGAAAAGGCGCTGGCTAACGGTGCTGAAGCCGCGAAGATTTGCGGCGCGGGCGGCGGGGGTTGCATTGCATTCTTGTGCGCCGAGGGACGAAAAAAGGATGTCGAGCGCGCACTAGCTGCTGAGCACGGTGCTGAAGTGCTGGATTGGGATTTTTCCGGCGAAGGTTTGATCGTTTCCGAGTCTTAGTTTCCCATTCTCAACGGAATAGCCCTCTTCCTGACTCGGAAGATTTCTTAGGGAGGCATTCATGCCTTCCCGCTCAGCGCATCCACTGATGACGGTTGTCGTAGTAGACGGGCGCGCTTTTCGGATAGCGCTTCTTGTATTTCTTGTAACGACTAAGGAGCTGCTCGTATCGTTTGTCTGACGAACGAATTCGGCGATGCGGAAGCTCTCGAAGATAGGTTTCAATCTTTAGCATGTTTTTCGTCGAGAAGCGCCAATCATAATTGCCAAGTTCATAAAGATTCGCGAGGCCGTAACCTTTTATTCGGCCCGAAAAGTCCACGTAAGGATCGAAATAACTCCACGTCAAGTCCCTGAGCGAGCGAAACAAAGGCCGGCGACCGTTCAGTCCGATATCGCGGGATCGTCCAATCGAGCCCCATAAACCACGTCTCTGAAATACGAAGAGCACATGATCGAGCAAATCCTTCGACTCGATATCCAATAGCAGCGGAGGATAGCCGTGCTGCTCCAGAATCACCGCGGCGCCAACAGCCGCTTCCAGGCAGTGGGCCTGCTTGCGTTTGACCACCTCGCGGAAAGAGCGAAGTGTCCCACCATTCGGTTCCCAGTTGTAAGGCATTGAACTAAAGAAACGCTGCACTTGCGCCGGAGTCCTGAGCGACTGGACGACTTGCCATTCTTTCTTTGTGAAAGATTCTCTGCCGGGGCGGTGATTCATTCTTTAGTGCTATTAGCAGATGAGTTTGGGAAACGCAAAAGCCGGAGGCAAGTGAAAGGGTCGAATGGAGTTGGCCTGTTTGGATGAGGCCGGGCCGCACTCGCGCCGGTATCTCCTTAGATGAGCGCTCTTGCTTCGAGTGCCCTCAGTGATGTAAGAGTCTAGGTTATAAAGTCGGGACTTGGGAATTAGCAAACCCGGCTGAGATTTACGTGCACCAATCCAAACCAGGTTTTCATATAGGAAGGCGATTACCCATCGCACATTTAAGCATGAACGAAAATCTTGCAGTTCGTCAGATGAGTCGTGGCGAAAAAGAGACAGAAACTGTGGCGACACGGCTTACTGAACACATCAAGGACGCTCTCGACGCTGTCGCAATTCGCACGACCGCTGAAGTCGATACGCTGGAGGCGGTCGCAGATCGCATCGAACGCGCAGCCCGCGATTTGTCTGTTGCCCTGCGAGAATTGGCCCATGAGCGCCGTATCGCTCAGAACACACTTGATTAGGCCGCGCACCCCAGGGGACTGCGGCCCGTGGGCGCCTCGAATCCGGTTTTTTCAAGTCCGTTTGGAGATCTTATTTTTATGACTTCATCTCGCGCAGAACGAGCCACTGAGGACGTTGGCCGCAAACGAACCGACTACGAACTTGATAACTACGGTATTCGCGCGCCAACACGGGTTTATTGGAACCTCACGGCCCCGGAACTTTACGAGGAAGTCGCTCGCCGCAACGAAGGGCTCCTTTCGGATCATGGAGCTTTGATAGTCGACACAGGAGAACATACCGGCCGCGCAGCTAAAGACAAGGCCATAGTCCGTGAGCCTGAGAGCGAAAACAAAGTCTTTTGGGGGGAAGTTAACAAGGATTTTTCCCCGGAGAAGTTTAATTTGCTCAAAGAACGCATGATGGCGCATGCAAGCGGGCGGGAACTGTTCGTTCAGGACACATTTGCCGGAGCCCACCCCAACTATCGACTACCCGTGCGCATTATCAACGAACTCGCCTGGCACTCATTGTTTGCGCGGACAATGTTGATCAATGACCCGAAAGCAACGGCGACACACCATCCTGAGTTCACGGTTATCAACTTCCCGAGTTTTCAAGCCGATCCCCAGCGTGATGGCACGCGTTCACCCACGTTTATTCTGATGGACTTCAGTCAGCGTTTGGTTTTGATTGGCGGTACATCCTACGCTGGGGAAACTAAGAAGAGCGTTTTTACGATTTTGAATTATCTTTTGCCCCAGCGTGGTGTGATGAGCATGCACTGCTCTGCAAATGTGGGAGCGCAAGGCGACGTTGCGATTTTCTTCGGCCTATCAGGGACAGGAAAGACCACTCTTTCCGCCGATCCTGAACGGCAATTAATCGGGGACGACGAACACGGCTGGTCGGATGATGGCGTATTCAACTTCGAGGGCGGCTGCTACGCCAAGGTAATTAAGTTGTCAGCGGAAGCTGAGCCGGATATTTACCGCACGACCCAGATGTTTGGAACGATTCTCGAGAATGTGGTGTTTGATCCGGCCACACGGCAGATCGATCTTGACGATGCAACCAAAACCGAGAACACCCGAGCTTCTTATCCATTAACAAGCATTTCCAACATCGTTTCGGCCGGACACGGCGGACACCCGAAAAACATCATCATGCTAACCGCAGATGCATTTGGCGTGCTCCCCCCGGTGGCCAAACTTTCGCCCGAGCAGGCGATGTACCACTTTCTTTCCGGTTACACCGCGAAAGTGGCGGGCACTGAGAAAGGCATCAAGGAACCGGAAGCAACATTCTCCACCTGCTTTGGAGCGCCATTCATGGTCTTGCATCCAGGCGTGTATGCAGACTTGCTTGGCAAAAAGATCGCGGATCACAAGGCTGCTTGCTGGCTGATTAATACGGGATGGAGCGGCGGGCCTTATGGGGTCGGGAAACGCATGAAAATTGGTCACACCAGGGCGATGATTCGTGCGATTTTGGACGGCACCCTGGCCAACGTTGAGACCAAGCCGGATCCAATCTTTGGCGTGAACGTCCCGGTTGCGTGTCCGGATGTACCGACGGAGGTTCTGCAGCCGCGCAACACCTGGAGCGACAAAGCGGCTTACGACGTGCAGGCGCGGGATCTGGCACGTCGCTTCAACGAAAATTTCAAAAAGTATGAAAGTGGAGTCTCGGAAGCTGTCCGAGCGGTTGCACCAAAGGTGTGAACCTGCGAAGGCTGATTTCCTATCACCGGAAAATCTCAAAGCTCGAAGGACTGCTGAGGCCACCTGCTCCTGCCTCCTGCAATGGACTCAAGAAGTTCAGAGTACAACCTTCAGGTTGCTGGTTGGTAACATGCAAGCTAAAGCTTGTACTCTGAACTACCGGCCTCCTGCTCCTGCCCCTGCCTCCTGTTCCCGCTCCTTCTATCCCGGAGGCCAATTCATTGCGCGTCCGCCTAACACATGCAGATGAAGATGAAAGACTGACTGTCCCGCACCGGCTCCCGTGTTAATTACAGTACGATAGCCCGTTTCGCCAAGACCTTCACCATTACCGACTCGCGCGGCGACGCGAAGCAGATGGCCCAACAACTTCTCATCTTTTTGCGAAGCTTCATCCAGAGATTCGAGATGCTCAATAGGAATCACCAGCAGGTGTGTAGGGGCTTGTGGATTGAGATCGCGGATAACGAACGACTGATCGTCCTCGTGAACTATGTCGGCTGGAATTTCCTTCTTGATGATCCGGCAGAATAAGCAACTTTGTTCTGACATGTCTTTTCTTCTGTAGCGTCCTCATTCAAGCATTTATACGCAACAATTGGTTTGCGCGAGATCTGAGTAAACAAAACTGTGCGATTGCGAGCGCTCCGCAGATCGCCTTGTAATGATTATCCCATTTCCGCGGTGATCTCAGGATGCGAAGCTTGCGAAAGCGGCGCCGTAACCGAGTCTCGAATCCGCTCGATGTCCGCCCCCACAGCACGCAGTTTAGCCTCTATTTTTTCGTACCCTCGATCGATGTGATAGACGCGATCGATAATTGTCTCTCCATTTGCAACTAAACCTGCCAAAACGAGGGAAGCTGAGGCGCGAAGGTCCGAAGCCAAAAGCGGCGCGCCGGTTAATGGCGTAGGCCCGGTAACTGACGCATTACGAGCGTCAATGGAAATGTGCGCACCCATCCGCTGAAGTTCGGAAGCGTGCATGAAGCGATTCTCGAAAACTGTTTCTTCGATAACTGCGCGGCCTTCCGCCTGTGTCATCAAGGCCATGTACTGGGCCTGCATGTCCGTAGGAAATTGCGGGTAGGGATGCGTGGTCACATCTTTGGCAGTAAGGGCCTTGTCACAGGAGACGTGAAGAGTGCTGGGATTGATTTCTTCGATCCTGACACCAACTTCACGAAACTTATCAATCACGCTGGCAAGATGTTGCGGCTGGCAATCTTTGATTTCCAGATCGCCTTTTGTAATCGCTGCCGCGGCAATAAATGTACCCGTTTCAATTCGATCGGGAATGATTGTGTGCTGAGCTCCGCCAAGTGCTTCGACGCCTTCGATTTCAATCCTGCTGGTCCCCGCGCCACGGACGCGCGCCCCCATCTTGTTGAGCAACTCCGCAAGATCGCTGATCTCGGGTTCGCAGGCAGCGTTATGAAGCACGGTTAAACCCCGTGCCAGAGTTGCCGCCATCAGAAGGTTTTCTGTGCCTGTAACTGTGACCTTATCGAAATGAATCTCACCTCCAATTAGCCGGCCACCTTGGGGTGCGCGGGCAATAACATTGCCGGATTCGAGTTTGACCTCGGCCCCCAGTTTCGTGAACGCCGAGAGATGAAGATCGATTGGACGCGTGCCAATTGCGCATCCTCCCGGCAACGAAACTTTGGCTTTGCCAAACCGCGCGAGCAATGGTCCCAGCGCGAGTACCGACGCCCGCATAGTTCGCACGAGTTCATAGGGCGCCTCGAAAAGTTCTATATGACTTGCTGTTATTTTGTGAGTTCGCAGTTCAGGAGTTAAGACCGTAGCGCCGATATCCTCAAGCAGACGACGCTGCGTGATGATGTCCTTAACGTAAGGAAGATTGTGCAGCGTGATGGTTTCAGAGCTAAGCACCGCGGCCGCCATGCAGGGCAATGCCGAATTCTTGGCGCCGCTTATCGAAACGCGACCACTGAGTGCCCGGCCGCCCACAATGCGAAATTTATCCACGACGAACAGATTAGAGTAAAAAGCTGAAAGGTTAAAGTATTGGGTACGGATTAATAAGATGGCCTTTGGAGTGCGCCTCTCTTTGGAGTGCGCTGACTAGTCAGCGCTTTGGTCCGTCGCGACTTGTCGCGACGATGGCTCACCTAAGTCTAGCAGCAGACTGCGGCGTCAAGCCGCCGAAGACCAAAGCGGTGACAGGTCACGCGCACTCCAAAGAGTGGCCCATCTTTGAAAGTGTCACCACGCGGACAAGAAAGAACGCGGTAATCTGTGAAGATCACCGCGTCCATTTTAAGGCTGCGTTCTCTATCAGGAGCGCGCTTCCTCGGCTATCGAAAAACCATTCCGACTTCCAAACAAGGTGTTAGAAGTTTGTTCCGCTGCGCCTGACCCTCACGCCTCCGTTGGTGGTCATCGCGCGAATAGTTGGTCCTCCCGAGCCGAGATTAACAGCGAGTTCCCGGGTGATCTTTCCTTGCACTGTTACAGGGAAATCTATGCTTAGGCTCCCATTGACAGTACCCGTCTCCAAATGCGCGGAATAGTTTTCGGGCACCGACATCACGATGCCTCCATTCGTCGTCTTAACGTCCATTTCCTCTCCATCCCAACGCGCGCCGTTTAACTCAACCACGAGGCCGCCATTTGTTGTGCCTCCGCGGACGTTTCCACCGACGCGTTTCAAACTGACGCCGCCGTTCACGGCGTTAAACTCGAGATTTCCATGGACGTCAGCAATAGAGATGCCGCCGTTGTGTGATTCCAAAGAAAGATCCGAACGCCGCGGTACAAAGATTTCATAACTGACGTTCCAATGATAATCGCGGCGAGTCTCCGGACCCGTGGCGAAAATTTTCATCCCCGCAGTTTCGATATTGATTTGCTTCGCCAATTCATCCGCGTCGTTCTGCGCTGAACCGATAGTCTGGATGCGTGAGCGCACCAGAATTTCGTTACGGTCCCATCCCTTGACCGAAACGCCCCCATTCTGCCGCGCGTCAACTGTTATTGGGCTGCCCGATGCCGGCAACATCTGTTCTTTAATCTCGCAATGACTCGCTAGTTTTTCGCCGTGCCAATCATCGCGACAAGCTAATGAGCCTTTCGAGCTTCCTTCCTGAGCGAAGGCGGCCACGCTGGCTATGCCTGTCAACATCAGAATAAACGCGGTGCGCCTAATCCACTTTTTCATGTCGTTGTCTCCTAAATTGTTGGGTCAGTCAGTCTTGAAACTTTTCGTGCGGTTCTGAAGACTAAACACCGTGGTTAAGTGGGTTGTGGCAAGAATTTCGCTAAAGGTTGAGGATTTCCTATTCCTCCAACTTCTGCAGTACAACTGTGCGAGGAATTCCCTGCAGATCCTTGAGAACGTCCAGAAGGTTCCAGTGTTGCCGGTCGATTAATTGTTCAACCACCGCGCCCTGGTCGAATCCAATCTCAAATAGAAAGTATCCGCCGGTTTTCAGAAAACTTCCTGCACCGAGCAGCAAACAACGAATGATTGAGAGGCCGTCAGCGCCGGCCGCCAATGCCCTTCTCGGTTCGAAATCGCGCACTTCTCTCTGCAGGCCGGCGAGCGCAGCTTCCGACACGTAAGGCGGATTAGAAACTATTAGATCAAAACGTGCGCCGCGTGAATTCCCCTGAACAATCCCCGCGAAACAATCAGCTACGATAAAATGAATGCGCTCCGTAACAGAGTGGCGGGCGGCATTTCGTTTCGCAACAGAAACCGCCGCAGGTGAAATATCAATTGCGACAACTCGGGCCTCCGGAAGCTCGTGAAGCAAAGTAATCGCGATGCAACCTGAACCCGTGCCGACGTCGCAGATGAAGGGCGCCGCATCATTCGCTGCAGTTAGTTTGAGAGCGGTCTCAACCAGCAACTCGGTCTCGGGTCGAGGAATTAGTACTTCGCTGGTTACTTCAAAATCGAGACCAAAGAACTCCTGTAAACCGGTGATGTATTGAAGTGGCTCTCCTTTAGCGCGGAGCTGAATACACTGACGAAACACTTCCAGCTGCTCTTGATTTACTACGTCGTCTGCGTGACTGAGGATGAAAGAGCGATCTCGCCCCAGCACATGCGCTGCCAGCGATCCCGCTTCACGACGTGCCTCGGTCACGCCCGCGTTTCGCAGTGTGTGAGTTCCTTGCAATATGGCTTCTGCTATTGAGGTAGCCATCCGAATTCCTGTTATTTCAGCCTTCTCTGTGAAACCTTCGTGTCCTCTGTGTCTCCGTGGAGGTTAAATGTTAAGCAAGCGATCACCACAGAGACCCAGAGAACACAAAGGACGCACGGAGAATTTCAAATCGGGACACCTCCAGGTTTGCGCTATATCTTTCGCTTCGCCCGCAGTTCGCTTATAATACCGTTTACGTAATTGACTAAGGAAATGCGGCAAAAAGCCGAGTCCTGGACTGGGGATTTCGGGAACGAGAATCTCATTGTGAGTTTCTTTTAGTACAGGGTACGAGTCTCGTTCCTCCCGTATGCGACAGGACCTCCAAGCCAATTGGTTTTGGAGGTTCTGGCGTAAAAAGGGATAGAGGTTTAACAACGTTTCTCAAGGAGCAAAGGTGGGCGCACTCTCTAAAGCCATTTTGTTATTCGCGATGAATTGGCTCGACGCTCAGCTAACTATTCTTTGGCTGCGTTTGAATGTTGCCACCGAGGGCAACAGCATCATGGCCGGCCTGCTAAATCACGGAGAGGCCCCATTTCTCTCAGTAAAACTTGCCGTAGGCGCACTGGCAGCTTTCATCCTCTATCGCTGCTCAGAAATTCCCATTGCCCGACGCGGAATGAAACTCGTGCTGGGAATCTATCTCGCCTTGATGTTCGTCCACCTGGCAACCGGTTTTTCGGCATTAGGCTGGCATGCTCCCGCAACGGTCCTCACTTACTTTGTCAGCTTGCCAAGAGCCTTCGTCGCCTTTTTCTCCTGATCCACTTACCAACTTCCGTTATTTCCACCTGCATTCGTAATCCCTACGTGTCGCGTCCATTTTGTTGAAGCAATAAAGAACCACTGAAACTCCGCGAACGTATAATCGTCGGATGTGGCTCACTGCGCGCCGATTCCGCGCTTGCACCGAACTTTCAGAAGGCCTAAATTAATTATGTCGGTCGATGGATTAGGACTTAGCAAAGGACTTGCTCGTGACCCGCGCAACGGCCAAGACAGCCTCCGCATCATAAAACCATGCTCGTTTCAAACGAACTCTACATAACCTATAACAAGCGAGAATCAAGCCATGTATAGACTTTCCGCCCGTCAAATCTTACTTATTGCTTTGGTTTCCGGATTGTTTGCAGCCGCCGCCATCGCGATTGTAGATCGCTTCGGAAATCGGTTTCAGCCTTCCAGTTCTGCGTTCAGTGAAAAGGCGCCCGTTGGTCTGACTGACCCCGCAGCCGCCACTGACGAACAAAACAATATCGAGATCTACCGTGCGCTCTCACCGGGCGTCGTAAACGTTCATTCAACTTCTTACGCGCGTGATTTCTTCGGTTTCGTTGAACCTCAGGAGGGATCTGGCTCCGGATCGATCATCGATCAGGAAGGCAACATCCTTACTAATTACCACGTGATCGAAGGCGCAACTAAACTGGCAGTCAGCTTCGGCGGACAGAAGAATTATGCGGCCAAGTTGGTGGGAGGCGATCCAGACACTGACCTGGCAGTAATCAAATTACTCGAAACGCCAAAAGAGCCTCTAACAATTGTGCCGCTCGGCGACTCCGATCGGCTCGAGGTTGGGCAAAAGGTTTTGGCTATCGGCAATCCTTTCGGTCTGGATCGAACGCTCACGACTGGCGTAATTAGCGGCTTGCAGCGTCCCATTCGCGCTCGCAACGGCAGACCTATTGAAGGTGCAATTCAAACAGATGCGTCTATCAATCCGGGAAACTCCGGTGGCCCCTTGCTCGACTCGCATGGCCGCATGATAGGAATCAACTCCCAGATTCTGTCGCCGTCCGGCGCCTCTGCTGGTGTGGGCTTCGCGGTCCCTGTAAACATCGCAAAGCGTATCGTGCCGCAGTTAGTGCGTTCCGGCGAAGTGCGCCGGCCTAAACTGGGAATCAGCAGCCGGGATGTCGAGGTCCTTAAGAACCAGATTGAACTGCCGGTCTCGCAGGGTGTGATCATTTGGCAGGTTGCGCCAGGCGAAGCGGCCGCAAATGCCGGGTTGCGTGGACTCACTCAAACCGAGGATGGTGACGTAGAAATCGGAGATATTATTGTCGGCATTGACGACCAAAAAATCGCGAACAATGACGACCTCTACCGCATACTGGACAAACACCAGGTCGGTGACACCGTGCAGGTACAAATTATGCGAAGTGGTCGGAGGACCAGCGTGCCAGTGCGCTTATCAGGACCTACTGACACCAGGCGAGGAATCTTTCGACGATAAGAAAGTGCGTTTCAGATTCTTAGGTGCCCCGGTTTCAGTAACACCGGGCGTTAATACCTGAGACGCCGGCGATCGGTGGCGTTGTTCGTGCAACAAACCACTCACTTTTTCAATCTTGGATACGGTTGGCTCTGCAAACATTGCAGTGCAGAGGATACCGAACGAAAAAGGCAACACTCGGAGACCCCCTCCGGTTTTTTCAGCCAAAATAAACCGGAACAAAACGAATCTCACCCGCCCGGCTCTGGGCTGCTGCTAGCGCGATGGACGAATTCAACGCGCCAGGCACTATCATGTCCGCGTTGTGGAATTGAAGAGATCATTTCGAAGGCGTAGTACCGCAGAGTCAGTGGATCGGTTGCCCTACTGTACGTCTGCCTCTCTATCTCCGTGTCTTTAGCTGGTGGTAGAATCCCAGAATCAAAGGATCATTGTCTCGCGGACGATCGTTTTCAACCCCACTAGCAGACACCGATGGCCACAGTTTCCAATGCTATCGCTGAAACCCGGGCCGGGATTCTTTCCCTGCGCTGGATCATAAGCGCGCGCGATGACCTTATCTGGTTCATCGGTTCAGTCGCTACCAGCTATGTGCTGTTAGTCCTCTATGTTTCGGGACTCATTCCCCTCCTACCGATGGTTGCGCTCTGGGCAATTCTAATCGATGCGCCACACGTGTTTGGTACATTCTCACGAACCTATTTCGATCGAACGGAGCGCCGGAATCGCAGCCGTCTGCTTTGGGGCTCGCTGCTCTTCTTTGCCATTGGTCCCCTGATGGTTCTCGCCGGCGCCGGCCTTATCTTCTTTTTCATGGCGGCACTCTGGGCCTACTACCATCTGGTGAAGCAACATTATGGCTTCATGGTGCTCTACAAGAAGAAGAATAATGATCTCGCGCCGGTTGATAATGCGCTTGATCGGTTGTTGTTGCTATTCGCTTTTAACTATCCCTTCGTCGCCTTTATCGCGCAAGACCCTGAGGCAAGGGCCCGCGTACCTGCGAGGCTGCAATCCGGAGTGAATAGTCTGGCAATGATTCTTCTGGCTGGCACAATCATTCTTGTTGTCGCCTGGCTGGGGAGACAGATCCAGCGCGCAGTTAACCGTGAACCCCTTGACGTTCCCAAATACTTACTGCTGGCCGCTGCGATTCCGATGCACTGGATCGTGTTGCTCACCCCAATGCCGAACAAGCCAATTGCCATCGTTGCCATTCTGACTATCTATCACAACCTGCAATATCACCGGCTAATCTGGTTTCACAACCAGAAATATGTTGGGAGCGCTGGCGCGCAGCGTCGAGAAAGGGAAAGCGCCTCCCCCATGTCGCGCAGCGAAGCCGGTAGGGACAGCACCGGCAACGGACTCCGTTTGAAGTATGGTGCCGCAGAGTTGATTAGCCGCCGCTTACTTTACTACGTCGCCTTCGGAATTCTTTTTGGATTGATCTACCAGGGACCGAGACAATTTCTTGGCTATACAAGTTTGAAAAGTAGCCAAGGTGGCGGAATTGGAGGCTCAGTTGCCACTCAGTTGGGCATTTCCTTCCTCTGGGGCTACGCCTTCATCCATTACTACCTCGACTCCAAGATCTGGCGCGTCCGCCGCGATCCCTCGGTCGGTGAGGCGTTGGGCATGAATACCTGAACTCCCCAGGTCATAGGCGTAGGCGCGGTGCTTCTGGTAAGTCACATTAAGCGCAAAACTCTGAAACCAGTTTTGTAAAGGCTTGTGGATATTCTTCGTGAGGCAGGTGGCCACACTCGTTAAAGACTAT
>JALYTI010000243.1 GCA_030854375.1 Acidobacteriota bacterium
ATCTTGTACTTCGAGTGCTGCTTTCTCCGGATCGTAAACCATCCAGAACAGCACGGCGTCTACGTTTACCGGGACGGTATCGGATGTTAGCGTCTCTTCAGCTGCAAAACTGGTGGTGATAACGCGTTGGTCTACCCAGGCTGAGACCGTATCGACAAAAGGAATAATCCAGAAAGGCCCCGGGCCGCGCAGACCGATATAGCGCCCCAGACGAAGCATGACGGCGCGCTCCCATTGCCGTGCGATCTTAGGCGACTGCCCAATAAGTAAACCAAGAATAAACCCCACGATTAGGCTTATCGGGTTTCCGGTCAGCAGCGTAAACACGAGACCGAGCGCGATTGGCGAGAGAAACGCCAGGACGGCAATAATGTTCAACCGAGGCGTATTTTGCGCCGGTAAATTACTTCTGGTTTGAATCAAACTAGTAACGCTAGACATTTGTTTTCATCTCCTTTTTGCGCGGCCTTGAAGGTGGCTGATCAGATCGTTGAGCGATAGGCCGAAGGCTCCGGCTTCCGCGATGAACCGATCCGCGAGGTCGCGCAAGTGTTCCTCGCGGTGACGATTTGCCTTAGCTTTGACAGGACGAGCGCTGATGAATGTACCCACTCCCCTACGAGTTTCGATAACTCCCTTTCGCTCCAACTCGGCATAAACCTTTGCAACAGTGTTGGCGTTAATACGAAGATCCACGGCCATCTGCCGGACGGTGGGCAACTGCTCACCGAGCGCAAGTTTTCCTGTAGCTATGGCAAATTGAATAGCCCGCCCGAGTTGAGCGTATAGCGGGGTAGGATCCGAAGAGCTGACGTAGAAGACTTCATTCATTCTAAAATTGTACTACGAATGTAGTACACGGAAAGTTTCCGTTAATTTGTTAGATTGTGAGTTAGTACAACGGTCGGGCCCATGAGGTCAGTACCACCTGGCGGTAGCGGGTGGGTTCTGGAAAAGAATTGAGCGCTGATTGAGCATAATGCAACGGACCCACCCGCTACCGCGAGGTGGTACTGACCTCATGAGCCCGCCCCATCGCAATTCAAATGAGGCATTCGCCATTAGGACCTGCGAAGTGGGAGGTACCTTGCGGAGTATGGCGCTTGGCGCGACTTTCGACCCTGTGTTATCTTGACTGGCTTTTAATTCATCCAGTAATCCAGCTAATTTTTCGCCTTCATAGGCCGCGAAAGAGGAGTCAAAAGGAGTATGGCTACGTCCAGTAAAAAGGCGCCAACCAATGGTCAATCGGCAGGCCGTGTGGTGCAGATTATCGGTCCGGTAGTTGACGTTGAGTTTGAAGAAAAACATCTGCCCCCCATCTATCAAGCTCTGAGGATTGTTTCCGAGGGTTTTGACGTTCCCACGCCCATCGATCTCATAGCCGAAGTGCAGCAACACCTGGGCGAGGGACGTGTTCGCACGGTCTCGATGTTACCTACTGACGGGATGGTGCGCGGCATGAAGGCAATCGATACGGGCGGCCCAATAACGATGCCCGTCGGCGAGGGAACCCTGGGCCGCGTGTTGAATGTCATAGGTCAACCTGTCGATAACCTCGGCGACGTCAAACATACTGAGCGGTATCCGATTCATCGTCATGCGCCGTCATTTGAGGAGCAGTCAACCGAGCTGCAGATGTTTGAAACCGGCATCAAGGTCATCGATCTGATTCAGCCGTTTGTACGCGGCGGGAAGATTGGGCTGTTTGGCGGTGCGGGTGTGGGAAAGACAGTAATCGTGATGGAATTGATCAACAACATCGCGAAGGCTCGATCCGGCTTTTCCGTTTTCGCGGGAGTGGGTGAAAGAACGCGCGAAGGGAACGATCTCCTGCGCGAGATGGTCGAGTCTCAGGTGATCCAGTTTGGCGAGAAGTTTAATAAGCACTTCCACGATACCGGCGAATTCGACATGACGAAGGTGGATATGAATGCGCTGGAGCAATCGAAGGTCGCGCTTATCTATGGCCAGATGACCGAACCTCCCGGAGCTCGCCTGCGCGTAGCGCTGTCGGGCCTTACGGTCGCTGAATATTTCCGCGATAAAGGTTTGGACGTGTTGCTCTTCATCGACAACATCTTTCGGTTTACCCAGGCAGGTTCGGAAGTGTCGGCGCTTCTCGGCCGCATGCCTTCGGCGGTGGGTTACCAGCCGAACCTGGCATCGGAAATGGGCGAAATGCAGGAACGCATTACATCAACAAAGACAGGATCCATTACTTCGATTCAGGCGGTTTACGTTCCTGCCGACGACTACACCGATCCCGCGCCGGCAACCACCTTTGCTCACCTCGATGCGGTGACAGCGCTTTCGCGACAGATTGTTGAGTTGGGAATCTATCCGGCAGTTGATCCGCTCACATCTTCTTCACGCATTCTCGATCCGCGCATCATCGGCGAAGAGCACTACAACACGGCCCAGGTCGTGAAGCGCGTGCTCCAGCGTTACAAAGACCTGCAGGACATCATTGCGATTCTCGGTCTCGATGAACTGTCGGATGAAGATAAGCTTATCGTCTCGCGAGCTCGCAAGGTTCAGAGGTTCTTTTCACAGCCTTTCTTCGTGGCCGCACAATTCACTGGTGTCGAAGGTAAATACGTGAAGCTCGAAGACACGATCAAAGGTTTCCGCGAAATCGTTGAAGGCCAGCATGACGATCTGCCGGAGCAGGCCTTTTTCATGGTCGGCACAATCGATGAGGCGGTCGAAAAAGGCAAGACCATCGCCCAGTAAAAGGATGAAGGCGGAAGGATGAAGGATGAAGCGGAAGCAGCAAGAATGAGGATGAACGATGAATTGGCAACCAGGATTTCGCTTAGAACTCGTGGTCGTTTTCATCCTTCATCCTTCCGCCTTCATCCTTAACTTCTCATGGCCCAGCAGCTCCAACTCGAAGTAGTGACACCTGACCGGCGCGTGCTTTCGGAACCGGTGGATGCGGTGACTGTGCCCGGACTCGGCGGCGAGCTGGGTATTCTACCGGGCCACTCACCGTTAATTTCTCAATTGCAAACCGGCGTCCTTTCTTACACTACGAGCGGAAAAACTCTGCAACTCCACGTCTCGGGTGGTTTCCTCGAAGTAAAGGATGATCACGTTTCCGTGTTAGCTGAGATTGCCGAACGACCCGATGAGATTGATGCGGCGCGGGCCCGTTTGGCGCGTGAGCACGTGGAAAAACAGTTGCATGCGTGGACCGGAACTGAAGAGGATTTTGAAAAGGCTCGCGCCAAGCTCGAGCGATCCGTTGTTCGCCTGCAACTCGCCGGTGGATCCAGAAACTAGTTATAAAGATCCGGAACGACCACTCCCCGTCTTACTTCCTGCCTTGATTGCATCCCGCATTTCAACGACAGCCCGTTCCAGCCCCGTGAAGATTGAGCGGGCAATAATGTTGTGGCCAATGTTGAATTCTTTGACTTCCGAAATGGCAGCTACCGCGCCTACATTTCGGTAAGTGAGTCCGTGGCCCGCAGCGACTAATAATCCGTATTGCGTTGCCAGTGCGGCACCTTCGCGCAAACGCCTCAATTCCTGGCCCACGCGCAACGCGCCTTCACCATGAAAGCCTCGTCCGCCAAGCGTGGCATCAGCATAAGCAGCCGTGCATAGCTCGACCTGCTGAGCATTCAAATCGTGCGCGGCTTCAATCTGCTTTGGATCCGGATCGATGAAGATGCTGGCAAGTATGCCGGCCTGGCGCAGCCGGCTGAGCGTTGCTCGCACGATTGCGATATTGGCTTTGACATCAAGTCCGCCTTCGGTAGTTATTTCATCCGGGCCTTCCGGAACCAATGTCGCAGCATCGGGCCGCGTTTCCAGAGCCAGCGTGAGCATCTCTTCCGTCGCCGCCATCTCCAGGTTCAGATAAGTCGTGATCGTTTCGCGCAACGCACGAAGATCTGCATCCTGAATGTGACGCCGGTCGCCTCGCAAATGAATGGTGATGCCCTCGGCGCCGGCTTGTTCACAGAGCATGGCTGCGGCTACGACACTCGGTTCAGGCGCGCGTCGTGCCTGTCGCAATGTGGCCACGTGATCGATATTGATGTTAAGTCGTGCTGGCATTTTTTATGGTTATTAACGCGGCTTAGCCGCTTTCCTTGCGGTAAGCCTCCGGCTTACCGAAAACGGTGGTATTGTTCGAGGCTCCGCTTCAACCCCTTGCTATTGCATGCCGAAACCAACGCGGAGGCATAGCCTCGTGGAAAAAAGCGATTTCCGGTAAGCCGTAGGCTTACCGCAACTAAAGCGGCCGAGCCGCGACTCTTTATCGACGACTCTTCGTGCAAGCCATGCAGTTTTACAGTTCAATCTTTAGCTTGTGTGACAAAGCGGCAGCCTAAAGGCTGAACTCTGAACTTGCGGCGTCAAACTGCATCAATACCGTTTCGCCAAGCTAGGGATTTGTTATACAGCGAACCAACGTGTGCCGCAAACTTACGGTTGCGTTAAAGCTGCCGTTGCTCCGCGACGGCTTTAATTGCTCGATCGTAGACTCCGCGCCGTGCTTGTTGGCGTATTCGGCCGACCTCGCTGAGCATTTTGATACTGTCGCTCGCGACGTTGACCTTGCTTCCTTCCTCATGATTCCAGTGGACGGGAATTTCTTTCAGTCGCAAGCCGGCGCGATAAGCAACATAAAGCAGCTCGACGTCGAAACCATAGCGGTCGATTGTGGCCCCCTCAATGATTGGGCGGCACCGGCTCATTCGAAAAGCCTT
>JALYTI010000244.1 GCA_030854375.1 Acidobacteriota bacterium
TTACAGCAGTGACCACGCCTTCTGAGAAAAGCGCCAGTGAAGACCATCAATCCGTCCTCAAAATAGTAGTCCACCCCTTCTTGCAATGGAGCCTCTCGCTGAGCTGCTAGGTCCGCATCTTCCTCAGAGTTCGTTTCTTTCACTTGTATTCCTAATTGTGACTATCGTGTTTCCAGTATGTTCATCTTTAGAACAGGTTAACGTCTGCCGCAGAGTAAGATCTGTGTGGTAGGCTTGGATTAATATGGGTCTCTACGACGCAGTAGAACGAAGATACTCGCTTGGTCACAAACTGTGGTGGCTTATCCTCGGCCGTCTCGCCGCTGCGTTACTTCTATTTTTCGTTCGTGTTGCGTGGGTTCATGGGAGCGGTCAGCGAGCGTGGCCACAAATGCTGCCCGCGCTTTTAATTGTTTTCGGTCTAACCCTTCTCTACACGCTTGCGCATCAGTTCTCCCGAACGCTGCTCTTTCAGACGAGAGTTCAGTTTTTCGTGGACATCATTCTGGCGACATGGCTGGTCTGGTCCACAGATGTCATTCATTCGCCATACATCGCGCTATACATCGTCATTATCGCTGCCTCAAGCCTGTTTCTAGGCCCGCGAGATGCCATAGTGATTTCAGTGGCCTGCGCAGTTGCATTTACAGCCAGCGCGCTTGCGGTCCTCACCGGATTTAGCCAACCCGCAACCCGGGATTTGCTTCAGGCCGGGAGCGCGCAGACGATTCAGTCTATAGGCCTTTTCGACGTAGCTTTTCTGGTGGTAGGACTGCTGTCCGCCAGGTTGGCCGAACGGCAATCTCGCTCCGATGTACGGTTGAAGGCAGCCACGCAGTCTCTGGCGACATTTCGGGCGCTACATGAACGGATTGTGCAATCCATACGTTCAGGTCTTGTCACAACCGATCTGCAAGGCCGTATCTACACTTTCAATGCAGCAGCCGAAGAAATTACGGGTTATAAAGAAGCTGATGTTCGCGGGCAAGACGCATCGATCTTCTTTGGCGAAATTAAAAAGATTATCCCTAATTCAATAGAAAGCAGCCGCTCGGGACAAACCTGCCCGCGCTTTGAAACTGATTGTCTCACAGCGGAGGGCCTTAGACTGCGACTCGGTTTCAGTGTCTCGCCGCTCTTTTCCGAGACTGGTGACACGACCGGCACTGTGATTACGTTTCAGGATCTCACGCATATTCGCACTCTCGAAGAGACGTCACGACGTCAGGACCGGCTCGCAGCGATAGGACGAATGGCCGCCTCAATTGCCCATGAAATCCGCAACCCTCTAGCGGCGATGCGCGGTTCAATTCAAATGCTGCGAGCGGACATGGATGGCGAGTCTGCACAAACGGAACTTATGGAGATTATTCTGCGAGAATCGGATCGGTTGAATAGAATCATCAGCGATTTCCTCAGTTATGCGCGACCACGCTCAATAATTCAATCAAAAGTTGACGTAGGGGAATTACTAAAGCAAACTTTCACTCTTCTTCGTCACAGTGCCGAGATAAACGGCGGTCATGTAATCAGGGAAGAAGTTCCCCGCACTCCAGTGTTAATAAGCGCTGACTCGGAACAACTTCAGCAGGTTTTCTGGAATCTTGCCCGGAACGCGCTGCAGGCAATGCCTGGAGGCGGAACGTTGGAGGCGCGAGTGCAAAGCAATTCAAACAACCGCTTAAGAATCGCTTTTTCCGACACAGGACGTGGAATGTCACAAGAACAGGTCGAGCGTCTGTTTGAACCCTTTTCCTCAACAACGGGTGGAACCGGACTTGGACTTTCGATTGTTTATCAAATCATTCGCGATCATGGTGGTACAATTAACGTCAGAAGCCTTGAAGGAGAAGGAACAACAATCACGATCGACCTGCCCAATGAAAGCGCAAATCTAGAGGAGAACGCCGGAAGTGCGAAAGTAAAAGTTACGATATGAAAGTCGAACTATTTAGATCGCATGTATTCGCAGGCCCGGTGTTCGAGGGCCGGCTTTTTGCCAGCTAAATTTTTTTGTAATGGCTAACCTTCTAATCGTTGATGATGAATTAGGAATGCGTCAGTTTTTGACGCACCTTTTCCAGCGCGATGGCCACGTCGTCCGCGCTGCAGAAAACGGTCATGAGGCGATGGAGTTGTTGCGCCTTGCCCCCACGGATCTAATCATCTCAGACGTGCGAATGCCCGACATGGATGGTATCGAGCTACTGCGTTCCGCGCGCGAACTCCTGCCGGACGTAGAAGTTGTAATGATGACAGCCTTTGCTAATGTCGATACTGCTCGCGAGGCTTTCTTATTGGGTGCCTATGATTTTGTTCAGAAACCTTTCGACAATGACTTGCTAAAGGAAACCGTTACTCGAGCCCTTACAAAAATCTCCTTGATAAAGGAGAAGGAAGCGCTACTCGAGGAAAATAAAGTATTAATCCAGGGGCAGCGTACTCGTGGCAAACTCAACAACATCATCGGCAGATCCCCCAAGATGCAGGCGCTTTACCAGATGATTGAAACGGTAGCGCAGGTCCAGTCAACGGTGTTGGTGACGGGCGAATCAGGGACGGGAAAGGAGTTGGTTGCGCGCGCCATCCATGACCTTGGACCCAGAGCCGAGAAGCCCTTCGTATCAATTAACTGCGGGGCGTTTACCGAGACATTGCTCGAGTCAGAACTTTTTGGATATGTGAAAGGTTCATTTACGGGTGCCAACACCAATCGCAAGGGCCTTTTTGAAGCCGCTAACACGGGGACAGTTTTTCTGGATGAGATTGGCGAGATGTCTTCGGCTATGCAGGTAAAGTTGTTACGCGTCTTACAAGAAAGGAAGCTGCGGCCGGTGGGCGCCACCGAGGAGACGACTGTTGACACGCGTGTGATCGCGGCGACCAATCGCGATCTTGCTAGCATGGTTAAGGAGGGGACCTTTCGTGAAGACCTTTATTATCGAATCTCCGTTATTCCTATTGAGCTTCCCTCGCTGAGAGAACGGATAGAAGACATTCCTGAGCTCGCAAAGCACTTCGTAGAAAAATTTTCTGCCGGCGTCGGTCGAAGTCTGGACATCAGTGAGCCCGCAGTGCGATTGCTTGAAAACTATCTGTGGCCTGGAAACGTTCGCGAGCTGGAACATGCGATCGAGCGTGCAGTAGCCCTTGAAACAACGGACTCGATTCAACCCGAGCGTTTACCTGAGAAAATCACAAATTACAACCCTCATCGCATCGCTGAAAGTTTTGAGTTCCCCGAAGAAGGCGTCAATCTTACCGCTCACTTGGACCAACTCGAAAAAACCTACGTACTTGAAGCTTTGCGGAGGACCGCGGGTAATCAGACAAATGCGGCCGAATTACTTGGCATGTCAGTAAGATCGCTTCGCCACCTTTTGGACAAACATGGGATTCGAAATCTAACGGCCCAAATGCGAGATGAGCGCCGAACTTCGGAGTCAACCCCACGCCGGCGTGCCTCTGATCCGTCCCCTCGCCGCCGTGCGGAAGACGAGACCGAGTTTGCCGCCACTGCCGGTGAAACCTGATCTTTTCCCTTCTTCCCTACTCTCAGCACTTTTGACGGAAACCGTCATTAGCTTAGTGACGTAAATTGTCACAATGGCACATTCCCGCCCTGTTTGAGGCCAATTTTAGCCGAAACCGCCAACATTTCTAGCCTTCCCGAAGTCTTCCGAGTGGCACAGGCCTTGTAATTACCTACCGCAGACATCGCGCTTTCGCGGCACTGAACCGTGATGGAACCCGTGGCGCGACAGCATAGTCAACCCTACTTCTCTAAGGAGCATGAATAAAGAAATGAATACACAACGCCAAGATGGCTTCTCTCTAATTGAACTTCTCATCGTCGTCGCGATCATCGGCATCATTGCCGCCATCGCTATCCCTAATCTTCTCGCTTCCAAGCGTGCGGCGAACGAGGGCTCGGCCATCGCTACGATCCGTACCTTAACCAGTGCGGAAGCTACCTTCGCGGCCACCAATGGCACGGGAGCGTATGGCGACCGCGCAGCCCTGAATGGTCAGGGACTTATTGACGCTACGTTGGCCAGTGGATCCAAGAGCGGTTACACGTTCGGGGTAACCCCAGCCGCCAGCGCTGCCCCAGTAGTTTATAGCTACCTGACAACCGCCACGCCGCAGTCAGTAGGCACAGTAACGGCCACAGGTACTCGCAAGTTCGCATCAGATGCGACTGGCGTTATCTACTACGTCGCTGCTGCCGATACTACGCCTATGGCGAGTGCAACTGGCTCCGCGATTGGCAACTAGTTGCTGAACTAGTTTCTAACTCTCCTCGGGGGCGCAGAGCGTAAAGTTCTCGCCCCCCTTTTTCTTTTCGCTAGACTTCCATCACAGTTGATGGAAGGAGGCATCACAACTTGCACTTGCGCTTGCCACTTTAACTGCTGTCCATCCTTGACGTAAAACGTCATGGAAGTGCTGCCGTAACTTGTCACTCCCGTGGAGCCAAATGACCCACCCCTTAGCCATTACTCCGAAAACCTCAACACTTCTTAAGTCTCCTACTACAACCACTCTGGCACAGTCCTTGTAAATACTGCCTCAGACATCGCGCTCTCCCGAGCATTTACACCGTGATGGAACCCGTGGCGCGACAGCATAGTCAACCCTACTTCTCTAAGGAGCATGAATAAAGAAATGAATACACAACGCCAAGATGGCTTCTCTCTAATTGAACTTCTCATCGTCG